>JAZSDQ010000069.1:0-24261 GCA_045531235.1 Eubacteriales bacterium | reverse complement strand
ATAACGGCGCAGTATTAACACTCCTTGCTGTGTCTAATTGCACTCACAAAGAATCCTATTGGGATATATGTGTTACTTCTTGTATCATTCCCGTAGTTTCATCTGTACTTCTGTCGCTTGTTTGGGGAATGTTTATTTAATTATATTTTAAGAAAATGTGCTTTTCAATCAAAGTGTTGAAAGGCACATTTCTTTTATGATAAAAACGAAAAAATACATTTTTTCTAAAAATGTATTGCAAATTTTTGTAATATTATGTAAAATAATCATCGTAAAGTGCGAAAATGTTTTCGCATTTTCAAAATGGGGTTAACCCGAAAAATTAGGAGGATGAAACAATGAAAAAAATCATCGCACTGTTTCTTGCTGCTTTGATGCTGTTTGGTCTGGCTTCTTGTGCAAACGAAGAGTCTGCTCCCGGTACCGCAACCAAAGAGGATACCGCAGAAGCTGCTCTTTCCGCCGCAACATTGAAGGTTGGCGCTATCTACATCAATAGCAAGAACGACACCGCAGGCTATACCTTCGCTCATCACAGTGGAATCACCACCGCTATGAATGCTCTTGGTATGAATCCTGACAAACAGCTCTTCATCGTTGACAATGTTCCCGAAGACGATCAGGAAGTTAAAGATGCTGTTGACACTCTCGTTGGCGAAGGCGTTAACGTAATCTTCGGTATTTCCTTTGGCTACATCAACGCTATGAATGAGATGGCAAAAGAATACAAGGACGTTGTATTCTCTCACGGCACCGGTTACATGGCTAACGAAACCAACTTCAACAACTATTTCGGCCGTATCTACCAGGCTCGTTATCTTGCCGGCATCGCTGCAGGTTTGAAGTCTCTCCAGATCGGTAACAATAATGTTGGTTATGTTGCTGCTCATACCACTGACTATGCTGAGACCGCTTCCGGTATCAACGGTTTTGCTCTCGGCGTTCAGGCAGTTAACCCCGACGCTAAGGTTTATGTCAAGAACCTTAACAACTGGGCTGATGAAGTAAATGAAAAGGCTTATGCTGAGGAATTGATCAATTCCTTCGGTTGCGGTGTTATTTCTCAGCACTGTGATTCTGCACAGCCTCAGATCGCTGCTCAGAAGGGCAATGCATTCGGTTGTGGTTATAACTCTGATATGACTGCTGATGCTCCCAAGGCTCACTTGACCGCTGCTATCTGGAACTGGAATGTATACTACAAGACCGCTATGGAAGCTGTTATTGCAGCAAACGATGCATCTAAGTTTGTTGAAAAAATGGGCGGAAATGCATATTACGGCGGTTTGAAGGAAGGCTTCGTTGATGTTTCTCCTTTGACCGAGAACTGCGCTCCCGGCACCGATAAGGCTATCGAAGCTGTTAAGGCTATGATGGTTAACGGCGAATGGGACGTATTTACCGGCGTTAAGCTTTCTATCACCATTGCAGCAGACGGTACTGCTACCGTTGCTAAGAACAATGCAGCTCTTGAATCCAACGGTCTCCAGTATGTTGACGGCAACTTCAAGGCAGTTATGGAAAATCCCGTAGTTGTTGAAGCTGGCGGTGCATCTCTGGATGACGGTGTTCTCAAGGGATCTATGAACTACCTTGTAAAAGGTGTTGAAGAAGTTTAATTCTTTCTTAGTATAACCCTTTCCGGGTCGGCCAGACCGGCCGACCCGGTTTTCCTTTTTATAAATCAATGAACAAGACCAGAACCCGGTAAACAGATTCTGTTTTCCGCGTTGTGTTTTTGTTTCCCAAAAAAAGAGAGGAGTACCTGCTATGTCCCAACAATACGCCATCGAGATGCAAGGGATTACCAAGACCTTTGGCAGTGTGGTGGCAAATCACAACATTAATCTGAATGTAATGCACGGTGAAATTCTTGCGCTGCTTGGTGAAAACGGCTCGGGAAAAACTACTCTGATGAATATGCTTTCCGGTATTTATAAGCCGGATAGCGGCAGTATACTTGTAGATGGAAAAACAGTTACCATCAATTCTCCCGAAGATTCCAAACGTCTTGGTATCGGTATGGTACATCAGCATTTTAAGCTTGTTGATGTTTTTTCTGCTGCCGATAACATCTGGATGGGAAAAGAAAAATCAGGGATTGCTCTGAAAAAGGACCGTTATCAAGAAGTAGAGGAGATCACCCGTAAATTTGGATTTGAGCTCGATCCCAAAAAGAAAGTCTATGATATGGCGGTTTCCGAAAAACAGACTCTTGAAATTATTAAGGTTCTGTACTATGGTGCCAAGATCATCATTCTTGATGAACCTACCGCTGTTTTGACTGTTCAGGAAATTGAAAAGCTCTTTGCGATTCTGCGGAAGATGAAGGAAGAGGGCCACGCAATTATCATCATTACCCATAAGCTTAACGAGGTAATGGAAATTTCCGATCGCGTCGCCATTCTTCGCAAGGGTGAATATATTACTACCGTAGAAACAAGCGAAACCAACGAGCAGGCGCTGACGGAATGGATGGTCGGCAGAAAGGTCGATCTTAACATCGACCGTCCTCAGATTGAAAAAACCAAACCTTTGCTTGAGGTGCGCGATCTTACCATTAAAAACGATGAAGGTGCCCTTGCGATTGACGGTGTGAATTTCTATATTCGTGGCGGTGAGATCCTTGGCGTTGCAGGCATTGCAGGCTGCGGACAAAAGGAGCTTTGCGAAGCCATTGCAGGACTTCGTCCCATTGAAAAAGGGCAGATGATTCATAAAGGCGATAACATCGTAGGACTTTCTCCGAAGGCAATTCTTGAAAAAGGAATTTCTATGTCGTTTATTCCCGAGGACCGACTTGGTATGGGCCTTGCCCCCTCGCTTTCCATTACGGATAACATGATTCTCAAAAATTACGGCGACACTAAGGGGCCGTTTGTTAACCGCAAACTCGGTAGGGAGGCAGCGGAGGAAGTGATCAAAAACCTTGAAGTAGTTACGCCTTCCACGGAAACACCCGTTCGGCGCTTGTCCGGTGGTAATGTGCAGAAAGTTTTGCTGGGCAGAGAAATTAAAGCAGGCCCCAACGTATTGGTTACCGCTTATCCCGTGCGCGGATTGGATATCAATTCATCGTATACTATTTATCACATTTTGAATGAACAGAAAAAAGACGGCGTCGGTATCCTTTTTGTTGGTGAAGATCTTGACGTAATGATGGCGCTTTGTGATAAGATTATGGTTCTTTGCCACGGAAAGATTATGGGTGTTGTTCATGCCCATAAGACCACAAAAGAAGAGCTCGGTCTTATGATGACAGGCGCTCTTGACCTAAGCGAAAAAAATGCAGATAAGCCTGCAGGAATTGCAAAAGATACGCTTATTGAGAGCGAGAAAGGGGAGTAAAATGAATCTTCGGGTTGTAAAAAGAAGTGCATGTCCCCTTTGGAAAAAGATTTTGTTTTATTTGGCTGCAATTTTTGCCGCACTGGCTATTGGCGCAGTGGTTCTTGTAGCCATTGATGTGGATCCCTTGCAGTACTATTACCGTATGTTCACGATGGGAACCGTTGGTAACAGAATTGCTTATAAGACCTTCATAAACTATCTTATTCGTTTTGTTCCCTTGGCATTGACAGCGCTTGGCTTAAGCTTAGCGTTTAAAATGCGCTTTTGGAACATCGGCGGCGAGGGACAGTTTATTGTCGGCGCGTTGGCTGCTTCTGCTATTGCTTTAAAATTTGGCGAAAGCTTGCCATCATTTTTGACTCTTGTTTTGATGTGCCTTGCAGCAATGGTTGCTGCAGGTCTTTACGGTCTTCTTGTGGCAGCATTGAAAGTAAAATTCAATACCAATGAAACTCTTCTGACTTTGATGCTCAACTACGTCGCTCTTTACGTGCTGAATTATATTATGGGCACTAAGGCGGGATGGAACTTCTTCTTAAAAGCAGAGGATCTTCGCCCCGTACCGCAGAAGTATCCGGAAAACGCAATGTTTCCTACGTTTCCCATGGGAGAAAAGTTTGAATTGAATCTTTGTGTGATCCTTGTTGTTGTAATTGCAGTATTGATTTATGTATACCTTAAGCACACCAAACATGGCTATGAAATCAATGTTGTGGGTGACAGTCCCGGAACTGCAAAATATGCAGGTATGAAGGTAAACCGTATCGTTTTGCGCACTGTCTTCTTCTCTGCATGTCTTATCGGCCTTGCAGCAGCATTTAAAATGGGTACGGTCGGAACGCTTTCTAATACCATTACCGCCGATGTTGGCTGGACAGGTATTATCGTTGCTTGGCTGGCGCAGCTGAATACGTTTGCCATTCTTTTGGTTTCCGCGTTGATTAGCCTACTTCACCACGGTTCTGTTATTGCTGCAGCTACTTTCTCCAGCGTGGATTCCAGCTTTGCCAATATGCTTCAAGGCTTTATTCTGTTCCTTATTCTGGTAGCAGATTTTATGATCCGTTTTAAAATTGTGATTGCAAAGAAGGAGGGTAAAAATGGATAAGATCGGTGTTATTACTTCCTTCCTGGCTGCAATTGTTGTCTACAATATTCCTTTGCTGTACGGTACCGTCGGCGAGATTGTTGTAGAAAAATCGGGAAGCTTAAACCTTGGTGTAGAAGGTATTATGGCTGTCGGCGCAATCTTCGGCTATATGCTCGGCTGCTATTCCAACTCTATTGTTGTCGGCATTCTGTCAGCCTTTTTAATTGGCGCGCTTTGCGGTCTTCTCTTTGCTTTCCTTACTGTTACTCTTCAGGCAAATCAGAACATTACCGGTTTGACTTTGACCACTTTCGGTCTCGGCATCTATTTCTTTGTCGGTAATCTTTTAAAATCCATCAAGTGGCCTGTAATGGGGGATTACAGCGGTGTAGCTGAAGGCTTTTCCGAAATCTCAATACCGCTTCTTTCAAAGATTCCCATTGTTGGTGAGGGGCTTTTCAGTCACAATGTTATGGTTTACCTCGGCATTGTTATTGCAGTTGCCGTATGGTTTTATCTTAATCGCACCACCTACGGCTTGCGTTTGCGCTCTGTTGGTGAAAATCCGGGTGCGGCAGATGCAGTCGGTATTAACGTTAACCTTACCAAGTATCTGCATATCTGTTTAGGTTGTGGTATTATGGGTATCGGTGGCTATTATATGGCACTGAATATGGGCGGTTCTTTCAGCTCTATTTGTTGGATCAACGGTTACGGCTGGATTGCTGTAGCTCTCGTAATCTTTGCCAACTGGAGCCCTGCCGTTGCCATTCTCGGTACCTTTGTATTCGGAT
Organism: Eubacteriales bacterium; assembly: GCA_045531235.1. Classification (GTDB taxonomy): domain Bacteria; phylum Bacillota; class Clostridia; order Oscillospirales; family SIG627; genus RGIG5579. The sequence goes on along the minus strand of JAZSDQ010000069.1, from coordinate 19,026 downwards.
TCTTTAATACTTTAAAAGTATCCGGTAGCACCTTGGCAGCTACATTCCCCGAATTTCTCGGATGGCTTTCCGATATTCCTTTGGAAGTCTATGATGCATTGCCCTTCGTGGTTACGGCTGTTGTATTGGTGATAAGCTCAATTACCAAAAAGAAAAACAGCGGCCTTCCTGCGGCACTTGGTGTTAACTACTATCGTGAAGAAAGATAATTCAAAAAGGACCTGCCTAAGCAGGTCCTTTTTCTTGTAAAAATCGATTTTTTCTTGACAAAGCATCTTTCGGTGATAAAATATTTCCTGTTGAAAGGAGCATCGTATGAATCACTTTTATTTAAAACCCGAAATTTTTTCTGCGCTAAAAGGCTACGATAAGAATCGCTTTCTTAAAGATCTTGTTGCCGGTCTTATTGTTGCCATCATTGCGCTTCCGCTTTCTATTGCCCTTGCTCTTGCTTCCGGTGTGGAACCTGCTTGCGGGGTTTATACTGCAATTGCAGCCGGTTTTGTTGTATCTTTGCTTGGCGGCAGCTGTGTGCAGATCGCAGGACCTACTGCTGCTTTTGCTACCATTGTTGCAGGTGTTGTTGCTACGCAAGGAATGGATGGCCTTTTTCTTGCTACGCTTATGGCAGGTGTTCTTCTCGTTCTTATGGGTGTATTTAAGATTGGCAATCTCATTTCCTTTATGCCCAAAGCGATTACCGTTGGCTTTACCGGAGGTATTGCCGTGACCATTCTCTTGGGACAGATCAAGGACTTTCTAGGTCTTAGCTACGGCGAAGGAATCCGTCCCGTAGAAACTCTTGAAAAAATGGAGGCGAATTTTGAATTTATCTCCACGTTTAGTCCCTGGGCGCTTCTCGTCGGCGTATTAAGTCTTGCCATTCTTATTATTTATCCCAAGTTTGAGAAGAGAATACCTCCTTCCTTGATTGCGGTCATCGTTAGTGCGCTTCTGGTGAAATTCATTCCTGCATTGGATGAGGGTGTCTACACCATTGGTGATCTTTATACCATTCCCGCAGGTCTTCCCAAAGTAGATTTCGGCGCTATGGATTTGAGCCTTGATAAAATGCTGGCTGTATTACCAAATGCTTTTACCATTGCCATTCTCGCCGCCATTGAATCCCTTCTTTCCTGTGTTGTTGCGGATACGATGATCGATTCCAAGCACAATCCCAATGCCGAGCTTGTTGCACAAGGCCTTGGCAACGCCGCATCCGTTCTGTTTGGAGGCATACCCGCCACAGGTGCTATTGCAAGAACCTCTGCCAATATCAAAAACGGTGGCAGATCTCCCGTTGCCGGTATGATTCACGCTCTCGTGCTTCTTTTGGTGCTTTTGTTTTTGATGCCCTATGCTTCGCTTATTCCCATGCCTACCATTGCTGCGATCCTCTTTATCGTTGCGTATAATATGAGTGAATGGCGCAGCTTTGTGAAGCTTTTTAAAGCAAAGGATCTACAAGATATCATTCTTTTAATGCTCACCTTCGTACTCACCGTCGTATTTGATCTCGTCGTTGCAATTGCAGTTGGTGTGTGCTTAAAACTCGTTTTTGTTTTAATTCAAAAAATTATGAAAAAGAATAAAAAATAAAGAAAAGGTCCTCGGTATTACGAGGACCTTTTCTTTGCTACTTATAGATAATGAGCTCTTAATTCTTCTTCCGTCAGCGGAGAGAGCAGAGCGGGAGGAATATCCAAAATCGTTTTTGCGCCACATTCTCCTTTGGCGGAAAGCCTTGCGGCGGCTCTTGCTACTGCAACCAACACGCTGCCTGTGAATTCGGGATTGGAATCAAGCTTTAAGCGATATTCGATCATTTGATGGTTTCCATCGGAGGTTTCGCCGGTGCGGATCACGAAACCGCCGTGGGGGAGTTTAGTGTGGTCGCGCTTTAATTCTTCCATAGTGATAAAATGAACGAAGGTATCGTAATCTGCAAAATAGTTGGGCATAGTCTTAATTTCATTTTCAATACGTTTAAGATCTGCGCTTTCCTCTGCTACCACATAGCATTCTCTTGTGTGCTTATCACGGGTGGTAAGCGTGGGATTTTCTCCGCTGCGCACTTTCTCAAGCGCTTCAGGTACGGGAACGGTATACTGTCTTGCATCAACAACGCCGTCAATTCTTCGAATGGCATCGGAATGTCCCTGGCTTACGCCTTTTCCCCAAAACGTATAGTCCTCGCCGTCGGGAAGAATTGCGCCGGAGTATACTCTTGTTAAGGAAAACATACCGGGATCCCAACCGCAGGAAATCACCGCAATTTTTCCGCTGCTTTTTGCTGATGCATCTACTTCGGCAAAATGTTGGGGAATCTTAGCGTGAGTATCGAAACTGTCAACCACGTTAAAAAGCTTTGCCAATTCTGGAGTTTGGTGCACCAGATCGGTAGCGCTGCCTCCGCAAAGGATCATAACGTCAATTTTATCCACAAAATTCTTTGCTTCATCGCTGTGATATACAGTTGCGCCGCTTGCCGTCTTGACGGTTTTGGGATCACGTCTTGTAAATACACCGACAAGCTCTGTATCACTGTTTTTTTGTATGGCTTGTTCTACGCCTCTGCCGAGGTTTCCGTAGCCGAAAATACCGATTCTCATAACATACCTCCAAGTATTTTTACAAGAAAAGATTTTATCATTATATCTTTTTTTTGTCAACGAAAATCAGTGAAAAATTCGTTAAAATCAGGGGTAAAACCTTCGTCTGCACTCTCTTTTTCTTGCGTAATCACGTAGGAAAAACCAAGCTCTTCCGCTTTTTTTACTACGCGGTCGTATTCCAGCGTTGTAAGCTTTCTTTTTAGCTTCGGGTGGCTTATGGCTTTGTGCATAGGCGTGTATTGCCGCATTAAAGACAATACAAATCCGCTTGTTCCAAATTGCTTGTAAAGTTCTTCCAGGATCGCCAGTGAACTTTTAGTGTAACTGGGCAGTACTAAATGCCTTACTAACATGCCTCGTTTTAAAATATCACTTTCCCATTTGGGGGCTCCAACCTGGCGATGCATTTCTTTGATGGCGCTAAGTGCTGTTTTTGAATAATCAGCCGCTGAGGATAGAGTTAATCCTTCTTCCTCTGTGTAAAACTTGTAATCCGGCATATAAATATCAACAAGGCCTTCCAGTTCTTTTAAGGTTGTTACTTTTTCATATCCGCCGCTGTTATAAACGAAGGGAAGTGTAAGACCGCGCGCCTTTGCTTTTTTTATTGCCGGAACCAGTTCATTTAGGTGTGGAGTAGGGGAAACCAGATCAATGTTGCAAGCACCTTTCTGTTCCAAATCAAAGAAAATGTCACAAAGTTCGTCAGAGGTGACTTTTTTACCGATACAGTCATAGGAGATGCTATGATTTTGGCAAAAAATGCATTTTAACTGACAACCGGAAAAAAAGACTGCTCCACAGCCGTTTTTGTAACAAATACAAGGCTCCTCCCATTGATGGAGCATAATTTTTGCAATCTGCATACGCTCGCCTACACCGCAGAAGCCGTTTTTTGTTTTACGATCGATCCCGCATTCACGGGGACAAAGTGTGCAGTTCATTTTTTCACCTCTAGGTTTCATTATAATCGTGTTTTTTACATTTGTCTAGCATGTTTGCTTGACGGAATTTTGCTTTTGTGTTATGATTTTCCCAGATACAACCAAAGGAGATTTATATGGCAATTGTACTTGGAATCGATGTAGGAGGAAGCACTACGAAAATTTGCGGTTTTCGTGAAGACGGATGTTTGATTGAACCTTTGTCCGTGAAAGCTGATGACCCTATTTCTTCAATTTACGGCGCCTTCGGAAAATTTACGTCAAAGCACAACATTACATTAAGTGACATTGAGAGAGTAATGATTACAGGTGCCGGAAGCAGTTATGTTTCCGAAAACCTTTACGGTATTCCAACGGAACACGTACAGGAGTTTGACTGTATCGGCCTTGGCGGCCAATATCTGGCAGATCTTGAGGAAACCATCGTTGTCAGCATGGGCACAGGCACGGCGCTTGTTCACGTAAAGGGGAAAAAGATGACCTATCTCGGCGGTACCGGCGTTGGCGGCGGAACCTTGTTTGGCCTTTCCGAAACAATGCTTGGTGTTCGGGATCTTGATAATCTGGAAGCTCTTGCTCAAAATGGTGATATTTCTAAAATCGACCTTAGAATTTCCGATATTTCAAAGAAAAATCTCAGTCCTACTTTGGATCTGGATACTACGGCATCAAATTTCGGCAAGCTCTCCGATCTTGCTACAAGAGAGGATCTTGCTTTGGGAATTATCAATATGGTTTTTGAAACCATCGGTATGATGAGTGTATTTGCCTCCCGCATTTACGGTCTTAAGAGTGTTGTTCTGACAGGAAAACTTTCCGTTATGAAAAAAGCGGAAAAAGTTTTTGGAACACTGGGTAAAATGTTTGATATGGAGTTTTTAATTCCCGACCATTCTCGCTACGGAACGGTAATCGGTGCTGCCCTGCTGCATCTGAATAAAAACAAATAAAAGGGAAGAGTTTCCTTTAAAATTTTTGAAAATGCTTGACACAAAGCAAAAGTATAGGTATAATAATACAGTTGAATACTTTGCGATAAGATAAGGAGGTGCAAACGTGGTAAGAACTTATCAGCCTAAGAAGCGTCAGAGAAAAATGGAGCATGGCTTCCGCAAGAGAATGAAAACTGCCAACGGCAGAAAGGTGCTCAAGAGACGCAGAGCAAAAATGAGAGCAAGACTCACTTACTAATTTCTTGCAAGAAACCGTATTAGATTAGATAAAAAAACCACCGTCATCCGGATTTCTCTGTGAACACCGGTGGTTTTTTCTATATCTGTACGTTTTCGGAGATCGGTATTATGGCAAAGATCATCCCAATTAAGGAAAACTATCTGTTTTCCAAAGTGTATGCAAAAGGAAAAAAGGCATCAGGAAAGTACGTCGCTGTTTATGCGCTTCGCAATTACAAGTCGGGCGATACCTGCCTTGGGATCACCACGGGCAAAAAAATGGGAAATGCAGTTGCGCGGTCTCGAGCACGCAGGCTTATCCGTGAAGCGTTTCGTTCTGTTTCATGTGATCAAAAATGGCGAAAGCCCTTTTGGATCGTAGTGGTGGCGCGTTCCGCACTTGCAGATAAAAATTGTAAGATGCAGGATGTTCTTTTGGATCTTGAGAAAGCATTTGCAAAGCTTTCTTTGTTTTGCGGAGAAGAGAATTGAAACATATTTGTATTTTTTTAATCCGTTGCTATCAGAAATGGATTTCTCCGCTATTTGGTCCACACTGTCGTTTTACGCCAACCTGCTCCCAATATGGTTTGGAGGCCTTAAAAAAGCACGGCTTTTTTAAGGGCCTTGTTTTGACAATGTGGCGTATTTTGCGTTGTAACCCGTTCGGGAAAGGCGGCTTTGACCCCGTCCCCGAAGTGTTTCCCCAAAAAAGAAAGGAAAGATAATCGTGTCTTTTATTTTTGATATTATCCGAGTTCCTTTCGGATATTTGATTCAGCTGCTGTATTCCTTGACAAATAATTATCTCATCGCGATCATTCTCTTTTCTCTAGCTTTGAAGATCGTAATGTTTCCCTTTGGTATTAAGCAGCAGAAAAATTCTCAAAAGCAGGCAAGTCTTCGTCCCAAGGAGAACGTGATCCGTAAAAAGTATGCAGGCAGAACGGATAAAGCTACCCAGATGAAGATGAATCAGGAGCTTCAGGAAATGTACCAGAAAGAGGAGTTCAGTCCTCTCGGCGGTTGCCTTCCTATGCTCATTCAGATGCTTGTTCTGATTGCGGTATATTCCGTTGTACGCGCACCCCTTACCTTTACTGCAAAGCTCCCCACGTCGGATGACTTCGATACGGCTCAGGCAGTAAAGCAGACTGCAATTTACACAGTGTACAAAAACAATCCCGAAGAGATCCGAAACTTCCTTAACATTACTGAAGAAGATGCCAAGGATGAGAAGAAGTTTTTTGAGGCCTTGGAAAAGGGTAATTATAATTATAACGCTGAAATTTTTGCAATTAACTATATTCACGATCATCGTGATGCATTTATCCGTGAATTCGATGCTATGAAGCACTATGATAAAAACGGTAAAGCTGTATCTGTCGGCAACGGACTTGCTGCCGAGGTAAACGGTGCGGCGATTGCTGATAATTTGCCGAATCTTGAGCTTTTCCCCGGCTTCAACCTTGGCGTTACACCTTCATTTTCAGATATTCAGGCACCTGAAATCGGCAGAAAGCTTATTCTCATCGTTCCTGTATTGACTCTGATTACCTCGTATCTCGGAACAGCTCTTACCCGCAAATTTACTTATCAGCCCCAACAGTCGGAAGAGCTTCGGAGCCAGACTCGTATGATGAATATCTTTATGCCTCTGTTCAGTTTTTATATTTCATTCAATGTACCTGCAGCAGTAGGTATTTACTGGATGATTTCCAACGTTTTAAGCCCTGTTCAGCAGATCGTTCTTTCCAAAGTTTTCCCCATCCATGAGATTTCTGAGGAAGAAATGAAAGAAGCGGAGCGCCTTTACGGAGGAAAACCAAAGAAGAAAAAGGTATCTAATGGAACAAGCACAAAAAAGAAAAAGTCTCTCGTATATGATGACGATGACGAATACGAGGCTGTTTCCACTGTGCCTGAAAAGAAAGTAATCAAAGAAAAAAAGAATGTAAATGACGAAAACAGCGTCATTGAAAAAGCGCCTTTGAAAGAAGACGAAAAAGAATAAGGGATCCTTGTCCCTTGGAAGGAAGTGGCATTTTGATTAAAGAATTGACTTTTACTGCAAAAAGCGTAGAAGAAGCTCTTGCCCTTGCTTCACAGCAACTTCAAAAAGCACCTGAAGAATTGGATTATACCGTTGCAGAGGAAGCGAAAAAAGGCTTTCTCGGTATCGGAAAGGCAGAAGCGAAGATTGTGGTTCGCTACGCTCCCGGCGTAAGAGAAGCTACTGAATCCTTTTTGCAAACTTTGATTTCTAATGCTGGAATCGAAGCTACCATTCGCTGTGAAGAAAAAGAAGAAGGCGAACTTCGTTATACACTGGAAGGCGAAGATCTTGGTGTTCTCATCGGTCATCATGGCGAGGTATTGGACTCTCTGCAGTACCTTTTAAGTCTTGTGACCAACCGTCACGGCGAAGATTTCGTTCGCGTTACCGTTGATATTGAAAATTATCGCGAAAAAAGAGAAAACACCCTGAAAGCGCTGGCCCGTAAAACGGCTCAGAGAGTGAAAAAGAGCGGTAGAAACGTTACCTTTGAACCTATGAGTGCTTATGAGAGAAGAATCATTCATTCTCAGGTACAAGAGATCGGCGGTGTTACTACTCATTCCATTGGTTCAGGTGATGAGCGCCGTGTGGTTATGAGCCCCGTAGGCGGTCCTCGTAGAGAACAAAGAGTAGACAGACCCAAGAAGCAGAACGCTGATTCTGATAAGCCAAAGGTTGTTTATGAATACAATCCGGTACGTGAGCCAAGAACCATTGTAAAAGCAAAAAGCATCGAAGATATCAATCTCGCCGATGTTGAAGATACCGAAATGGTGAATTTATAATTTAACGGCGGGGAAACCCGCCGCTTTTTCATTCAAGGAGTATTATGGAATTTTCCACTGTTGCTGCAATTTCAACGCCTCTTGGAAAAGGTGGCGTTGCTTTGATCCGCATTTCAGGAACGGAATCGCTTGATATTGCAGAAAAAATTTTCCGACCTTACGGTAAAAAAGTTCTTACAGATTATCAGCCACGCTTTCAGATTTACGGCGACATCGTTTCGTTTTCCAAAAACGAACGCTTGGATGATGGTCTTTTGACCTATTTTAAAGCGCCCCATTCTTTCACGGGTGAAGATGTAGTCGAAATTGCTTGTCACGGCGGTGAAGTGATCACGTCAATGATCCTTTCTAATATCTACGCAGCCGGTGCCGTTCCTGCAAAGGCAGGAGAATTCTCCCGACGAGCTTTTGTAAACGGGAAACTTTCTTTGACAGCAGCAGAAGGCATTGCAGAGCTTCTTGACGCTAAGACTGAGGAGGCAGCCCTTCTTTCCTCTAAAGCCGTGGGAGGTGCTTTGTCGGAAACCGTTCGCGGGCTTTCAGACCGACTTCTTGCTGCGGCATCCTCGTTATGGGCGTATCTTGATTATCCCGAAGAGGATCTGCAGACCTTGAGTGATGATGATATGCTTTTGGAGCTTACATCCATCAAAGAACAGTGCGTAAAGCTTCTGGATTCTTTCCGTACAGGAAGAGCCGTTTTGTCTGGAGTGCCCGCGGTGATCGTGGGAAAACCCAATGTTGGTAAAAGCACTTTTTTTAATGCTTTTCTTGGGGAAGATCGTGCTATCGTTACTGCCATTCCCGGTACTACTCGCGACATTATTGAATATCCAGTAAAAGCAGGTCGAATTCTATTGAATCTTGCCGATACGGCAGGGCTTCGTGACGAAACCGCTGACTGTGTAGAGGAAATCGGGGTGGAAAAAGCCCTTGCCACTGTTCGTGAGGCAGAAGTGATCTTTGCTCTTTTTGATCTTTCCCGTCCCATGGAAGAGGATGACCGAAAAGTTCTAACCGCTCTTTATGAAAAGAAAGAAAACGCGTTGATTATTCCTGTGCTTTCCAAAAATGATTTGCCATGGGTTCTTGATACTAAAATGATTGCTTCCCTTGGAGAACCCGTTTACTTTTCTTCTCATAGTAAAATGAATTTTGATGAAATTGTAAGCAGAATTGAAAAGGCATATATTTCAGATGAAGTTGATTTCAAAGAAGGAAGAATCCTTGTCAACGCTCGCCAAAAGGCAGATCTTACCCGCGCAATTTCTTTGATAGAAGAGATTTGTTCTCAAATTTCTTCCGGTGCAAAGGATCTGGCCTCTCTTACGATTGAGTCATGTCTTGCTACGTTCCTTTCCATTGACGGAAAAGAGGCAGGAGAAAAAATCTTGGATCAGGTGTTTTCCCGTTTTTGTGTAGGAAAATAAAGGAGTTTTTGTGGATAATTTTCTTTTTCGTGCAGGCAGCTGTAAAGTAGCTGTTATTGGCGCAGGTCATGCAGGCATTGAAGCCGCCCTTGCCTCTGCGCGCATGGGTGTTGATACCATTTTGTTCACTCTTTCTTTGGAGGCTGTCGGAAATATGCCCTGCAATCCTTCCATCGGAGGAACGGGAAAGGGCCATCTTGTTTATGAGATTGATGCTCTCGGCGGGGAAATGGGAAAGGCGGCGGATGCCACCTCTCTCCAAAGCCGCATGCTTAATCTTGGAAAAGGTCCTGCAGTACATTCTCTTCGTCAGCAGTCGGATCGCCGCGCCTATCATCATTATATGAAAGCGTGCATTGAAAACACGGCGAATCTTCGATTGATCCAGGCTGAAATTTGCTCTGTGGGAAAGGGGGCAAACGGATATGTCGTTACCACTCGCTTCGGTGCGCAGTATGATACCGAGTGCGTGGTTATTTCTGCAGGTACTTATCTGAATTCCAATATCGTTGTTGGTGATGTATCTTATTCTGCAGGACCTGATAACTTTTATCCCGCCAACTTTTTAACTTCTTCCCTTGAGAAGCTTGGTATTTCCTTCCGCCGTTTCAAAACGGGTACGCCTGCTAGAATCCACGGGGATACTATTGATTATTCACTGTGCGAAGTACAGGAAGGGGATGTGAACCCCGTTCCGTTCGCTTATGATACCGATCGCGCTGATTTTTCTAAAAAAGCACAGAGAAAATGCTATGTGGTTTATACCAATGAAAATACACACGAAATTATTCGCTCTAATATCCATCGCTCACCGCTTTATTCCGGCAAAATAAAAAGCACCGGTCCTCGGTATTGTCCAAGCATTGAAGATAAGGTTATGCGTTTCCCCGATAAGGAAAGACATCAGCTTTTCCTAGAGCCTGTTGGTGCAAACACAAAAGAGGTATACGTGCAGGGTCTTTCTTCCTCCTTGCCCGAAGATGTACAGAATCAAGTGATCCATTCCATTAAAGGTTTGGAACGAGCTCAGGTAATGCGCACTGCATACGCCATTGAATATGACTGTATTGATCCTACGGAATTGAAGCCGACTTTGGAATTTAAAAAGCTTCCCGGCCTTTTTGGTGCCGGTCAGTTTAACGGAACCAGTGGTTATGAAGAAGCAGCATGCCAGGGCCTTGTTGCAGGCATTAACGCTGCCTATCGCGTTTTAGGAAAAGAAGCGCTTCTTTTGACACGTGAGTCTAGTTATATCGGCACTCTGATCGACGATCTTGTAACCAAAGGAACCAATGAGCCCTATCGTATTATGACGAGTCGCTGCGAATATCGCTTGATCCTTCGTCAGGACAATGCCGACCGCCGTCTTTTGGAAGAGGGAAGGCGCGCAGGATTGATTTCCGATGAACGCTATGAAGCAAAAAAAGCATTGTTTTCACAAATTGACAGTGAAATTGCACGTGCTGAAAAAACGTACCTTCCTCCGACGGAAGAATTAAATTTAATTCTTCAGTCCCGCGGAAGTCAGCCTGTCACCGGTGGCTCTAGGCTTGCAGATCTCATCCGCCGCCCTGAACTGAATTATGAAGTTTTAAAAGCGGTTGATATGACACGACCGGAACTTCCAAATGAGGTTTTTGACCGTGCTGAGATTGAAATTAAGTATGCAGGCTATATCAAGCGCCAGCTTGCTCAGGCAGAACAGTTTAAAAAGCTGGAATCCAAGCTTCTCCCCGAGGACATCGACTATCACGCCATTGAAGGCCTTCGCCTTGAGGCTAGGCAGAAGCTTGCTGTCATTCGTCCCGAAAACATAGGCCGTGCATCCCGAATATCAGGCGTATCTCCTGCAGATATCACTGTTCTTTTGATCTATTTGAATTTAAATGAGAGGTAATTATGCCACTGGAAGAAAAATATCTTCAATTGCTTACTGCTTTTCTTCCGACAGTTGTCGGGAGAGAAGAAAAACAGCGCTTTTCCAAGCTGTATGACCGCGTTGTTGAAACCAACAGACAGATCAATATTACATCCCTTGTTTCGCCTATAGATGCAACCCTAAAGCATTTTCTCGATTCTTTAACATTGTTTATGAATCCGGAATTTTGCCAAAGTATAAGTTCTGGGAAAACCGTATGTGATATTGGTTGCGGCGGTGGATTTCCCGGACTTCCCATTGCTTCCGTATCTCCTCAAACTCCCTTAACTATGATCGACAGTACGGAGAAAAAAATCGTCGCATTAAAAGAGAATGCAAGGATTCTTGGCTTGGATCATATTGATCCTGTGTGGGGTAGAGGTGAAGAGCTCGCAGCTGCCAAAGGCGGAAAATACCGCGAGAAGTTTGATGTGTGCATCTCACGCGCCGTTGCCGCGCTTCCGGTCCTCTGTGAACTGTGTCTCCCGTTCGTTCGTGTGGGCGGAACTTTCTATGCAATGAAGGGAATGAAAGCACATAGTGAAGTTGAGGATGCGAAAAAAGCCATTCCCATGCTCGGCGCTGTGTTGAAGGAAGTTCAGGAGATAACTTTAGATCCTAAAAAAGTTGATTTTTCTTTGTTTGATGAAGAAGAAAGAGCTAAAATTGAAGAATTTTTAGTATCCTCTCGATATCTTGTAATCGTTGAAAAGAAAAAGTCGACTTTGCCTATTTATCCAAGAAAATGGTCTCAAATTACAAAAAAAACATTATAAATGTTTGAAAGAATCCGAGCAATCGGATTCTTTTTTTCTTGACAAATTGGATAAAATATGTTAGAATGATATTACTCTTGAGGGAGTAGTTTGCGCGAATATGCGTGGCATATCAACAGTTCGACCTGTTTTACAGGTTTGGTATGCCTTAAATAACGAGACTCTTGTGCAGTATCACTGTGCTTGTAGTATGCTCGGTACAGTGGTACCGAGTTTATTTTTTTTGAAAGGAAAAAATATGAAACCATTTTTTCAAGACAGCAAAGAAGTATTAGAAGAACTGAAAACCTCTGAAGAAGGTCTTTCCTCATCAAAAGCACAAGAAAGATTAGAAAGAAACGGCAAGAATAAGCTTGTTGAAGGTGAAAAAGAATCCCTTTTCCGCCGCTTTATAAACCAGCTTGCCGAGCCAATGACCATCATTCTTCTCGTTGCTGCAGCAATTTCTGCAGGTGTTGAGATTTACGGCGGTGTTGCCAGTGGCCATTGGGAATTTCCTACTGACGTTGTTATCATACTTGCCGTTGTTCTGATCAATGCCATTCTCGGTGTTTTTCAGGAAAGCAAGGCAGAAAAAGCAATTGAAGCGTTGCAGGAAATTGCAGCAGCCACATCCAAAGTAATTCGTGACGGCAAGCAGATCCTTGTAAAAAGTGAAGATCTTGTTGTAGGCGATATTATCGTTCTGGAAGCAGGGGATGCCGTTCCCGCAGATGCCCGCATTATTGAGTGTGCTTCTATGAAAATTGAGGAAGCCGCGCTGACCGGTGAGTCTGTTCCCGTTGATAAAAAGGACGAGGCTCTTGTACCCGGCGAAAACGGAGATGTATCCCTTGGTGACCGTAAAAATATGTGCTATATGGGTAGTACCGTGGTTTACGGCCGTGGCAAGGCTGTTGTGACTGCTATCGGTATGGATACTGAAATGGGTAAGATCGCCGATGCTCTTGCCAATGCTCAGGAAGGAAAGACTCCCTTGCAGATCAAGCTTGCAGGCCTTTCCAAGATCCTGACTTATCTTGTTATTGTTATTTGTATTGTTATTTTCGGTGTTCAGCTATTTCGTCACGGTGTTGAACTTGATACCGTTATCTCATCGTTTATGCTTGCCATTTCTCTTGCCGTTGCGGCAATTCCCGAAGGACTTGCAACGGTTGTTACCATTGTGCTTTCCATCGGTGTTACCAATATGTCCAAGAGAAGCGCCATCATCCGTAAATTGACTGCTGTAGAAACCTTGGGTTGTACGCAGATCATCTGTTCGGACAAGACGGGTACCCTCACTCAGAATAAGATGACTGTTGTTGAAGATTACAGCGCCGACCGCAAGCTTCTTGCTTTTGCAATGTGCCTTTGCAGCGATGCAGAGCCCGATGAAAACGGTGTTGCTGTAGGTGAGCCTACCGAATGTGCTCTTGTAAACTACGCAACCAAGAATGGCTATTTAAAGCCTGAGCTTACCGCTTCACAACCCCGTGTCGGTGAGGTTCCTTTTGATTCCTCCAGAAAAATGATGACTACCGTTCACAGCGTTGAAGGTGGCTTTGTTCAATATACCAAGGGTGCTCCCGATGAATTGTTGCGTCGCTGCACCAAGATTATGACCGAAAATAGTATCGTTGCTCTTGACGATGCAAAGAGAGCGGAAATTCTTGCTAAGAATAAAGAACTGGCAGATAAAGCTCTCCGCGTTCTTGCCGCTGCAAAAAAAGATCTTAGCACTGAACCTGAAGTTTACGAATCGGAAACTGTAGAGTGCGATCTAGTTTTCATTGGACTTGTAGGCATGATCGACCCTGTCCGCCCTGAAGTTAAGCCTGCGATTGACGAATGCAGCTCCGCAGGTATCCGTCCCATTATGATTACCGGTGACCATAAGGATACTGCAGTCGCTATTGCCATGCAGCTTGGTATCATTTCCGATGCTTCGCAGGCAATTACAGGCGCTGAGCTTGATGATATTTCTGATGAAGATTTTGATACTGCGGTAGAGAAGTATTCCGTTTATGCCCGTGTTCAGCCCGAGCATAAGACAAGAATTGTCAACGCATGGAGAAAGAAGGGACGCGTTACTGCTATGACAGGTGACGGTGTCAATGATGCTCCTTCCATTAAGAATGCAGATATCGGTGTAGGTATGGGTATTACCGGTACCGACGTTACCAAAAACGTAGCAGATATGATCCTTGCCGACGATAACTTTGCTACCATCGTTTCCGCAGTAGGCGAGGGAAGAAGAATTTACGATAACATTCGCAAGGCAATCCAGTTCCTTCTTGCCTCCAATCTTTCCGAGGTGCTTGCGATCTTCTTTGCTACTCTCATCGGCTTTACTATCTTCCAGCCTGTTCAGCTCCTTTGGATTAATCTGATCACCGACTGTTTCCCTGCGCTCGCTCTCGGTATGGAAGCGCCTGAGGCAGACGTTATGAACAGAAAACCTCGCGATTCCAAAGAAGGCATTTTCTCTGACGGCCTTGGATTTGCAGTTTCCTATCAGGGCTTTTTGGTTACTGTTATTACGCTGGCCTCGTACTTTATCGGTCACTTCTTTGAAACAGGAAATTTTAATGTTCATCTGGAAAGTGTTCACGGAACGACAATGGCATTTCTTACCTTGGCAATGTGTGAAGTTTTCCACTCCTTTAATATGCGCTCGCTTCACGGTTCTCTCTTTACCGTTAAGGGACAGAATAAGTGGCTTTGGGGCGCAGGTTTGCTTTCTCTTCTTCTCACTACAGTGGTTGTTCTAATCCCCGCCGTTGCCGGTGCCTTTGGAATGGTTGCAATCGGATGGAAAGAATATGTTATTTCTATGGGACTTGGTTTCTCTATCATTCCTTTGGTTGAATTTGTAAAATTGGTTCAAAGAATCATTCATAAAAACAAATAATTTTTTCACAAGTCAATGGAAAACATTTCATCCATTGACTTGTGCGTTATAATGGAAGAGATACATAAAAGATTTTGATTAAACTGTTAAGGAGTAATGTGTGATTGCTATGAAACGCATTTTGTTACTTTCATTGGTATTTTTTTCCCTTTTGATTCCTTTTTCCAGCTGCGCAAAAGAGGAAACTGTAGCCCCTGAAAGTAAGCCGAATACAGCGGAGGATACCACAAAGACGGAAGAAAACGAAAAAGAAGATGTTTCTGAAAATTCACTTCCTGAGGTTTTAAAAGGTGCAAAGCCCGATCCCTTGTTTTTTGATCAGGATCCAACCGACGATGGGGAATTTAACGTGCTTTTTGTAGGTAACAGTTACAGCTATTATTGGCTGGATGAATTGTGGGGCCTTTTGAATGCTGCCGGCTACGAAAATGTTCGTGTGTGCGATGTTTACTCTTCCGGTTGCTCTTTTAAAAAGCACTGGGAGTGGTATACAAACGGCGAAGCTAATTATACCTATTTTCAAATCTATGAGAGCGCTGAACGGAATGCCTGGAAAGAGGTTTCGCTGGAGGAATGTATAGCTTACGCCAATTGGGATTATATCGGCTTTCAGCAAACCGGCAGTCCTATGTATGACGGCGGAACTGAAAACGGCCCACAAAAATTTCAGCAAAGTGTCGATACCTATCTCCCTAATTTGTATCGTATGTTTTATGAAAAATTTCCGCAAGCGCAGTTCTTCTGGATGCAACATTGGGTACATGAAGTAGGAACCTCCGAGAAGGAAGGTCTGGGATCTCAGTCCGCGCAAGATGCGTATTATCAAGGATACAAAGAGGTCGCCGCAAAAATTTGCCCGAAGTACGGATTTACCAATGCTCCTTTGGGCGATGCTTGGCAGTCAATTCGCCACGATCCTTTGTTTTATAAAACAGGTAGTGGAGATTATCCCGAATTGACGCTCCATACTCGTGTATTT
Organism: Eubacteriales bacterium; assembly: GCA_045531235.1. GTDB lineage: Bacteria > Bacillota > Clostridia > Oscillospirales > SIG627 > RGIG5579. The sequence continues at coordinate 3,455 of JAZSDQ010000069.1, read as the reverse complement.
CAAGGAAGCGGCGAGCCATACGATGACATCCACAGAACAGACCTATCTCATGACGGTGATATGGGCGGCGGTCAGTATTTGAATGCTTGCGTTTGGTTTGAGGTATTAACGCACACAAGTGTTTTGGACAATTCTTTTTCACCGGCTTATTTTCATCAGCCTTCCGGCGTAACGTATACCTTAACTGCCGAGCAGATACAAAAATTAAAAACGGCAGCTCACGATGCGGTAACTGCTTGTCATGGCAAAGATTTTTATGCATAAGAAAAAGACCTGCATTTGCAGGTCTTTTTTATAAAACAGCGCGAAGAGAAAAGAAGATGACAAGGACTGATGCTGCCAGAAATATAGCGAGAAACAGCCCTAATATAAATCCGATCAAAAAACGTTTCAGGGGATACATATATTTTCCTTTTTTATTATAAAATTCCCTAAAATGCGTTTTTAAGTCAGAAAATTATTTCCTTTTGTCAGACCGTGTACGAATCCATCAAGTTTGGCAGAGCAAATATCGCCGCCGATCACTCTGTCTTTATAGATTAAAAGGTTTGCGTATACAGTTCCTTCATAGTCATAATTACTGACAAGATAGGTATAGCGTTTTACGGACTTTCCCTTGTATTTTTCAAGGTCTAAACCTTCTCCGATTTGTAATTGATTGTATTTTTCATAAACTGCATCAAAATTTACGGGGATATCCACCTCGGCAACTTCATGCGGCTCCGTCACTACCTCCCAACCATATTTTTTCAAGAAAGCAATACGGTCGTCATTGGTAGCGATGTTTTTAAAGTCTTTTGCGGACATCGTCATTACTGAGGGAAGAATCTCTTCCGGGTATTGATAATCGCTTTTTGCAGTTGGTGTGATTGTAATAACTGTCACTATGATCATCGTTGATGCTACAAGAGATGCCCATAATTTTAGTTTTTGTGCTTTTACGGTATAAATAAACATACCCTGCCTCCTAAAAATCCTTAGTGGATCTTATGCGATGGCAGGGTAATTTATGATTAAGATTCCTGAAGAATATCCCATTCCTCAAGCAGTGCGTCGCATTTTTTCTGAAGGTCTTCTTTTTCTTCATACAACTTTTGTAATGCAACGTAGTCAGTACTGATCTTTGACGATTCTTCATCAATGGCGCGAATTCTAGACTCCGCTTTTTCCATTTCATCTTCAATTTTTTGAATTCTGGAAAGACGCTTGCGTTCCTCCTGCTTTTGTTTTTTTCTGGTTTCCCAATCATTGTTTACAATAGGAGCGTCGTCGTTTTGTTTTTCAGAGGTAGTTACTATATTTTCTGCAAGGTGTTCATTAAAAGATTCGTAGTTACCATTATAGGAAGTAACCTCACCCTCTCCTTTGAAGTGAAGAATTCTGGTAGCGAGCTTATTGATGAAATAGCGGTCATGGGATACGGCGATGATGGTTCCGTCAAAACTCATCAGAGCATTTTCCAATGCTTCACGGGATTCAATATCTAAGTGGTTGGTAGGCTCGTCAAGAAGCAATAGATTCACCTTTTTTTGCATCAGTTTTGCAAGCACAAGACGCGCACGTTCACCGCCGGAGAGTACGCGGATCTCTTTGAAAACATCGTCTCCTTTAAAAAGGAAGGTGGCAAGGAGCGTTCTGATTTCCGTGTGGTTCAGATTACTGTCACCCCAGATCTCTTCCAATACCGTGCTGTTTTCATTTAAATGCTGATACTGGTCATAGTAGCCCATTCGCACGTTATAGCCATAGCGATAGGATCCGGAGCTTGGCGAAAGATTTCCTGCTAAAATCTGAAGCAAAGTGGATTTTCCGCTTCCGTTGGCGCCAATGATAAGAAGCCTGTCGTTTTTCTTCACTTCAAAAGAAAGATCGTGAAAAAGAGGCGAGCGGTCATATGCCTTAGTAAGTTCTCTTACACTGAGGACGTCGTATCCCGATTCAATGGCGGAAGTAAATTTGAAAGAAAGAGATTCGGGAAGACTTTCTGCCTTTTCAACCTTTACCATGCGATCAATGGCTTTTTGTCTGGATTCTGCGGCAATGATATTCTTTTCCCGATTCCATCGCCGCTGTTGCTCAATGAAAGCTTCCATACGGGCGATCTCTTTCTGTTGATTTTTATAATGCCTTTCCTGAATCTCTCGTTCCGCTTTCTTTTGTTTGCGATACTTCGAATAGGGAACGGAATACATCTTTGCGTGGGTATTTTCAATCTCCAAGGTTTTATTCGTTACACGATCTAAAAAGAGTCTGTCGTGAGAGATAAGAAGAATGGTACTGCGGATTCTTTTTAGTTTATCTTCCAGCCATTCCAGAGATTTAATATCCAAGTGGTTTGTCGGTTCATCCAGCAGAAGAATGTCCGGTTCCTCCAAAAGAAGAAGAGAAAGCTGCAAAACGGTCTTTTGTCCGCCGGAAAGGGCTGAAATAGGCAGCGAAAGCATTTTTTCATCAAAGCCCATAGCAATGAGAGTACCTTTAGCGCGGCTTTTATATTCATAACCGCCATGATCCGTGAAATGCTGCTGCAGTGCCGTAAAGCGGGCAATCATAGCGTCGCTATGTTCTGTTTTCAATGCTTCGGAAAGTTCGTTTAACCGAGCTTCTTCTTCAGAGAGCTTTTGAAAAACAGAAAGAGCCGCTTCGTAAACAGTCATTTCAGGTGGAAATTTCTTTTGCTGTTCCAAATGCCCCAGTGTTTTTCCCTTGGCTACAAAAACATTCCCGGTGTAGGGCATATTTCTGTCATAGAGCAAACGCATCAAGGTGCTTTTTCCCGCTCCGTTTACACCAACGATGCTTACCTTTTCTCCTTGATTGACAGAAAAGGAGATATTCTCAATGATTGTTTTTTCGCCGTATGAAACGCTGACTTTGTCTGTGCCGATAACAAACATTCTACTTTAAATCCTTTATAATTTCACCTGCAAGAATCATTCCTGCTACGCCTGGTACAAAGCTTACGCTGGCAGGCGCATGCCGCCCAAATCTTTCCTCGGAAATGGCTTTGATCGGTTCTTCTTCCGAATATACCACCTTCAAAGAAGGTATGCCTATTTTCTTGCACTGTGTACGAATCACTCTCGCCAAAGGGCAAACCTTGGTTTTGTAAATATCGGATACACGAAAAGCGGTGGGATCCAATTTGTTTCCGGTTCCCATACAAGAAATGATGAGAATATTTTTCTCTTTTGCTGTTTTTATAAGTTCCATTTTTGCGGCAACGGTATCCACTGCATCAAGGATATAGTCTACGCCGTCAAAAAGAGAAGCAGGCTCGGGATCCTTGCCGTAAAAAAAAGAATAACAACGAATTTTACAATCAGGATTGATCTCAAGAAGTCTTTCTTTTGCTGCTTCTGCCTTTTTCTGTCCAACGGTTCTTCTTGTCGCAAAAATTTGGCGGTTGATGTTGGTGATTTCGTATTTTTCCGCATCCACAAGGGTTAGCTTCC
>JAZSDQ010000102.1:0-13763 GCA_045531235.1 Eubacteriales bacterium | reverse complement strand
CCCAAAGCGTTTTCTTTTGCCATATTACCCTCTTTCTTCCAATTCGCGGGCGATCTCCAGATATGCATGAGCGCCCTTGGAATTCTTATCGTAGTAAAGCACGGGCTTTCCGTGGCTGGGAGCCTCGGAAAGGCGTACGTTGCGAGGAACGGTATTGCGGAAAATGCGATCGGGGAAGAATTTTCGGATCTCCGCCGCTACGGCAAGAGAGAGATTGAGTCTGCCGTCGTACATGGTGAGGATCACGCCGCCCAGATCAAGCTGGGGATTATACATCTTTTTTACCAGATTTACGGTATAAAGGAGCTGACTTAAGCCCTCCAGCGCGAAATATTCGCACTGCATGGGTACAATGACTTCCTCAGCGGCAACCAGACCGTTCAAGGTCAGAAGCCCAAGACTGGGAGGACAGTCCATAATAATATAATCGTAGCCTTTTACCTCTTTCAGCGCATTTTTCAGCACCGATTCACGGGAAGAAACGGAGGAAAGACCGATCTCCGCGCCTGCAAGATTCATGGTGGCAGGAACGCAAGAAAGCCCTTTGTATCGGGTCTTTTGGGCGGCATCCTCAATTTTTGCCCCCTCCAGAAGCACTTCGTAGGAGGAAAGTGTCACTTGATCTTTATCAATACCCACGCCACTGGTGCAGTTACCCTGTGGATCCAGATCCACAAGCAGCACTTCTTTGCCCAGAAAACCGAGAGATGCGGCTACGTTAATGGCTGAAGTGGTTTTACCCACACCGCCTTTTTGGTTTGCAAATGCAAGGATTTTCGTCATTCCGGACTCCTTTCCCTTTTACTGTTCTCCTATTATAGCCATAAAATGCCGCTTTGTCAATGAAAGACGGCCAAAGTGCCTATTTTCTTCTGTGTTTTGCAAAAGAAAAATGTTTCACGTGAAACATTTACCCCGCTATCGTTTGTCCGAATTGTTTCACGTGAAACATTCGTTTTGCGTGCGTGGTCAGCCACGCCACATAAAAAAGCCTTTCTCTCGGAAAGGCTTCCTTTTCTCTCTTCACAAAAAAAGAGCCTTGCGGCTCTCTTTTACGCTTTGCTGTATTTAGGAACGCGAATGGAATAGCGGATAAAGGATTCCTCCTCCTCTTTTTCCGCTTCTACGGAAACGCCCGCCTCACGAATGGAGTAAATGGCTTTGTCCACGGAATTGATGAAAAGGCGCACGTCCTTCACCACAAGGCGGCGCACGGGATGGGGCTTTGGACGGGATTTTGCCGATTTTAATAAGAATTCGTCGGGATGGCTCATTAAATGGGAAACGAATTCCTCGGTTTGCCGCACGGTATAACCTTTTTCTCCCACGTAGTCCAGTGCAAAGCGGCGAAGACTCGGATCATTGATTTGCAGAAGGGCGCGGGCGTGGCGCTGAGAAAGCCCCTTCTCACAGATAAGAATTCGTTCCTCCGGGGTATATTTTAAAAGCCGCAATTTATTGGCCAGGGCGCTTTGGCTCATACCAAGCCGTCCCGCAAGCTGTGCCTGGGTATAAGAAAAGTGCTGAAGCAGCCGTTCCATGGCCACCGCTTCTTCAAAGAAGTCAAGATCCTGACGGATCATATTTTCCACAAGCACCATTTCTCCCGCACTTCTCGGGCCGATCTCCACCAGGCGGCACGGCACGGTTTTCATTTCCAGCATTTTTGCCGCCCGCAGTCTTCGTTCACCAAAGACCAATTCATATTCACCGTTTTTTTCCTGTACCGTTAAGGGCTGAAGAATTCCGTAGCGCAAAATGCTGGCAGCAAGTCTGCCAAGCTCCTCATCGGGGAAATTCTTCCTTGCCTGCCAAGGATTGGGAAAAATCTTCTCCGTAGGCAAAAGATGGATATTTTCTCCTTTGTTTTTCCTTTTCCACATAGTTTTTCTCTCCTTTCTCGGATACCTTACCATATTTCAACAGAAAACTTTGCCGAAGGGTGTTGTCGGATCCCCCCTTATTTTGTCGGAATTTATATTTGGTTGACAAGAAAGCAGTTTTTCGCAAAAATTTGAAAAAGAAATGTCATTGACCGACGGAAAAAAATATGATACAATAAATTGAAATAATATCCACAGGAGTCAGTATGCGTTATCGACTTGGAAAATGTTACCCGGACGCTCTTTTCTTCTTACCCATAGAGGTCCTGGATAAAATAGACGAAGCAGGGGAAACGGAAATTAAGATCCTCTTGCATCTCTCTGCCCTTTTGTCCCACGGCGGGGTAGAGGAGGATGCAATTCTTTCTGCTTTGAGTGAAAAATTCCATCGGGAGGAAATTTTATCCGCCCTTGCCTTTTGGCGGGGTGTAGGAGTGATAAAAGCCGACGGAAAGAAGGGAAGAAGCACCGTTTCCGTTCCTCAGGCGCCCTTTCCCGAAAAAGTAGAGGAAACCGCTCCCAAAAAACAGCTTGATGCTGACGAAGCCCCTTTTTACACGCCCAAGGAGCTTGCCGATGCGGCAGAGAGCAAGCCCGATTTTAAAAATCTCGTATCTTTTGCCGAGGATCGCCTGGAAAAAGTGATGAATGCCAGCGAATTGGCTCGCCTTTACTCCTTCCTTGATTATTTGAAAATGCCTCTTGACGTTATTATGCTGGTCATGGAGGACTGCGTTTCTCGGGATAAAAAGAGCCTTCGCTATATTACGAAAATGCTCAGCTCTTTTCAGGACGAAGGCATTGATACCTACGAAAAGGCTGAAAAGTATTTTCTTTCCCGCAGAGAGAGCGTAAGCTATGAGAAGATCGTGCGCCGCCTCTTCGGTCTTGGGGACAGAAAGCTGACCAAGGCGGAAAGCGAAATTGTAGAAACCTGGCGCTTAAAATTCGGCTACGGTGAGGAAATGCTGGACGCCGCTTACGAAAAAACCGTAGCAAGCGCAAAAAATCCTTCCATTAAATATATGCACAAAATTCTGGAAAGCTGGTATGCCGCCGGCGCGACCACTCCCGAGGAAGCCGCAAAGGCGCAAAATACTTCCGGCAAGGCGGAGAAGAGCTACGATCTGGATGATTTCTTCCAGCAGGCCGTTTCCCGTGGCAGAAAGGATCTTTGATGTTAAAAGAAGAATTTGTTTCCGAGGCGATCAGCCGTCTAGAGGAAAAAAGAGTTTCCCGTGAGCAGGATGCGCGTCACCGTGCTTTGCTGGCGGAGGAGAAAAACCCCGAGCTTCACGCCCTTGGTTTGAAAATGAGGGCGGTGAGTATTCGTATTCTTGAGGAGAGTATGCGGGGCGGCAAGGATCTACTCAAGCGCATTGATAAGATCCGCGAGGAAAACGTTACCACACAGAAAAAATACGGTGATCTTTTGGAGGAAATGGGTCTGCCCCGCGATCACACCAAGCCGAAAAGAGATTGTCCCCTTTGTCACGATTCCGGCTTTGTTGACGGAATGATGTGTACTTGTCTGAAAAGGGAAGTGGTCCTTGCAGGATATCGGGCAAGCGGTATTGCAAAGCTCCTGAGTAAGCAGACCTTTGAGAATTTTGATCTTTCCTTTTATTCCAAAGCACTTCTGGAGGGGAAGAGATACAGCCCCAGAGACGTGATGGAAGAAATTTTCAGCTTTTGTAAAAACTATGCGGAAAACTTTACCACCGAATCGCCCTCCCTTTTGTTCATCGGCGGTACGGGCCTTGGAAAGACCCATCTTTCCACTGCCATTGCAGGAAAAGTCATTGAAAAAGGCTACGACGTGGTATACGAAACCGCCCCTGCCGTTGCCGCTGTTTTTGAAAAAGAGCGTTTTGAAAACGAAGAAGATGCCGAGGGTACCAAGCGCCTTTTTGAGGCAGAGCTTCTGATCCTGGACGATCTCGGCACGGAAGCCTCAAGCAAGGCAGGCATTGCCGCCATATACAGGCTCATTAACCACAGAGCTTCGGTGCTGGGTCTTCCCACCATTATCAGCACCAATCTTTCCTACCGCCAATTGGAAAAGCAGTACGATACCGCCATTCTTTCCCGCCTTCTCGGTGAATTTCAGGTCAAGCTCTTCCAGGGAAGCGATATTCGCATGGCAAAATTACAGAAATAAAAAAAGCACCCAAAAGGGTGCTTTTTTCTTTTTGGCTCTTTCCCAGACCAAAAAATCTCCCGAACAGGGAATAAAAATATTTTTGTTTCTCCCTTACAAAAGTTTTTCGGGGTGTGGGGCGGTTTTTTCAAAAAAGCCCCACCTATAAAAATAGCCTTTGGGCACGAAAGGCTACCTTTTCTCTTTTCTCTAAAAAAAGACCCCTCAAGAGGGGTCTTTTTTTATCAGCGGTTCAATGGAGCCGTCGGGGTTTTGAATATCAATGCACTCCAGGGACGCCACAAGGCTGCGGCGAAAGCCTGCAATGTATTCCTCGCGGAGAGCTTTTTGCTCCGCTTTTTCCTCGGGAGTCAGTCCCTCGGGGCTTTTGGATTTGCGGGAAAGGGCATTGATGCGGTCGATCTTCTCCTGTGTCATTTCAGAAAATCCTTCAGAGGAGCGATATCAAGACCGTTTACGTTTTCAAGGAACTGATAAAGCTTTGCGGCAATGACCTTACAGCCGCCCTCTACGGCAGATTCTACGTTCAGAGGCATTACGGGATCGTGCACGGAAAGACGGAGGAGGAACCAGCCGTCGCCTTCGCCCTGGGGGAATGCGATGCGCACGCCTTCAAAGCTATCGTCTGCTACCTGCCAGCCCTGCGCTTTTCCGTAAGCTTCCAGATCGCTCAGGATCTTTTCTCCCACAGGGCGGAAATCCGCCTCGGTAATATTAAAGCGAAGCTCATTGGACTCCAAAGGCTCTTCCAGAGCTGCGATCAGTTCGGTAAGATCACGACCTGCCTTCTTCAGCTTTGCCGCTTCAATAAGAATACGGGTGGCAAGGTATGCGCCGTCATCCAAAAAGTAGTTTTCACGGAGAGCCGCGTGGCCGCTGGTTTCAATGGCGAGGGGAGTATTGATGCCCTCATTATTCATTTCAATGGCCTTATTGATTACGTTCTTATAGCCGCGCTTAAAACGGATATGCTTTCCGCCCAGGGTCTTTTCAATGAAGACCTTCAGTCCGGAAGAGGTGATCGAGTCGGTAACGATAGCGCCGCCCTCATTGCCCTGAAGAGCAATGACGGAAGCCAGAGCAACCAAACGGTTGCGGTTAATCTCTTTCCCGGTAGAATCTACACAGCCTGCGCGGTCCACGTCGGTATCGAAGATAATACCCAGATCTGCTCCTGCATTCTTTACGGCGCGGCAAGCAAAGCCCATCGCCTCTTTGTTTTCGGGATTGGGAATGTGATTGGGGAAGGAGCCGTCGGGTTCCAAGAATTCAGAGCCGGTGCAGTCTGCGCCCAAGGGCTCCAGCACTTTCTTTACATAGAAGCCGCCTGCGCCGTTGCCTGCGTCCACGGTGACTTTCAAGCCGCAAAGGGCCTTTTCGCCGCCGCCTACCCCGTCGGAGATCATTTTTCTCAGTCTTGCGGCGTAGGTATCCATATATTCTACGGCTTCACTCTTGCCGCCTTCCGTGTCAGCGGCAAATTTTTCTTCCTGGCAAAGGGTGAGGATCTCGCCGATGTCCTTGCCTTCCAGACCGCCCGTAGGCAGGAAGAATTTCAGACCGTTTCTGTTCCAGGGGTGGTGAGAAGCAGTGATCTGAATGGCTGCATCGGTTTTCAGATCAATGGTGGTCATAAACATCGCAGGGGTGGAGGCAAGTCCGCAATTTAAAACCATAAAGCCCTTGGCTACCAAGGTCTTCTCCAGAACTGCCATAATGGCAGGGCCGGAAAGGCGGCTATCGCGGCCGAGAGCCACGGTATTCTCTTTTTTGCCCGTTTTTTCCGTCAGCCAAAGAGCAAAGGCTGCGGCAATTTTTTCCACTGCTTCTTCCGTCAGATCTACGTGCTGACCTTCTACGCCCTCCAGGGCGACACCGCGGATATCGGTTCCGCTTTTCAAATGCTTCCAGGGTTCTTGTAACATATTCATACCTCCATCAGTCAATGGGCGCATCTTCCAGCGCTTTCATTTTATATTCTGCCCAGTAGGAGTCACTCCAAAGGACCTCGCGAGGCTTAGAGCCTGCATATTCTCCTACTACGTGCATTTCTGCCATCATATCAATAAGCTTTGCCGCGCGGGCATAGCCAACGGAAAGCTTTCTCTGCAACAGGGAAGTGGATACCTTCTTTTCCGTGATCGCAAGATCAATCGCCTTTTCCAAAAGGGGATCTTTATCGGCAAAAAGGCCCACGGCGCCGCCTGCGCTCTCCTCATCGGAGGAGGAGAAGAAGCCTTTTTTCTTTTCACCGCATTTCTGCGCTTCTCTTTCAATGAGATTGGATACTGCCTCATCGTAGTGAGCGCTTCTCTGACTGCGGATAAAGTCACAAACGCTTTCAATTTCCTTTTCGGATACAAAGGAGCCTTGTACGCGGAGGGGTTTGGCGCTGCCGACGGGTGCGTAAAGCATATCGCCGCGGCCCATAAGTTTTTCTGCGCCTTGGATATCAATAATGGTACGGCTGTCCACCTGGCTGGCTACGGTACAAGCGATACGGCTGGGCACGTTTGCCTTGATAAGACCCGTAATAACATCTACCGAGGGACGCTGCGTACCGATGACAAGGTGCATACCTGCGGCTCTCGCTTTCTGTGCAAGGCGGCAGATGCTGGTTTCCACTTCATCGCGGGCAGTCATCATCAGATCCGCAAGCTCGTCAATGATAATGACGATATGGCACATGTGCCGCTTTTCGGGATCGTTTGCCGTAATTTCGTTGTAATGCTTAATATCTCTTACGCCCACTTCTTCCATTTCAATGAAGCGCTTTTCCATTTCAATGACCGCCCAGTTCAGCGCGCCTGCGGCTTTCTTGGAATCGCTGACCACGGGAACGAGAAGATGGGGGATACCGTTGTACATACCCATTTCCACCTTTTTCGGGTCAATGAGGATCATTTGCACTTCTTCGGGGGTGGCGTGATAGAGCATACTGATAATGAGAGAATTCAGACACACCGATTTACCCATACCCGTTGCACCTGCAATGAGAATATGGGGCATTTTGGAAAGGTCACAGTAAATGGATTTGCCTGCCACGTCTTTTCCCAAAGCGCAGTTCAATCGGGAAGAGTTTTCCTCAAATTCCTGACGCTCAATGAGCTCACGGACATAAACCGTTTCTCTGGCACGGTTGGGAACTTCAATACCCACCGCCTCTTTGCCGGGAATGGGCGCTTCAATTCGGATCCCGCCTGCCGCAAGGGCAAGGGCAATATCATCGGTAAGATTTACAATGGAGCGCACTCTCACACCGGGCTGAGGCTGCAATTCGTAGCGGGTAACGGCAGGGCCTTTGGCAATGCCGCAGACCGTAGTTTTTACGCCAAAGCTTGCAAGGGTCTCCACAAGCTTTTTCGCCGTTTGCTCCTGCTCCGTACCGGAAGTGGGAGAGCTGGGGGGCGCCGCCTGCAAAAGGGATACGGGAGGGAAGTGGTACAAAGGCTCTTCCGGCTTTTCCTCGCCGATCTCAATCTCCTCTTTGTCCTGATAGAATTCGTCCTCGTATTTTTCACTCAGCTGCTCGCGGATCTCTTTTTCCGCCTTGGCAGGGTCAATATCACTGTTTCCTTCAAAAATTTCAAGGATCTCGCCGTGAAGGTCGGGGTGAGGCTCCGACTCAATTTCTTCGATGGGGATAAATTCCCGTACTTCTTCCTCTGCTTCCAAAGGAATCTCTTCTTCCTCGGAAAGGCGGATCTGCACCTCGTCATCGGGAATGTGATCCTCGTAAACATCTTCGGTGACAGGCTCGCCCGATTCCATATTAGCAGGGCATTTTTCCTTTTTGCGCCGTTTTTCTTCCCGCACTTCTTCTCTCAGGCGATATTTTTCCTTGGCCCTTTCTTCAGCCAGGCGAAGGCGCTCTTCTTCCCGCGCCTCTCTTTCCTCGGCCTGACGGTCAAGGCGTTCTTCTCTGCCTTCTCTCAGTCTTTCCCCAAGGGGAATGATCACGCTGCGCACAAGATCCACGGGAGTCTTGCCGAAGAGGAAGGTGGTAAAGATGATCAAAGCGAGTATGGTAATGACAGGGGTAAATACCCCTACGGTCTTCTTTAAAAGAGCGAACATCAGGCCGCCGATGAGGCCGCCCCCCGTCAGATCCAGCCCTGCGGCATAGTTTTCCGCAAAGGAAAAGCTGGGTTCTTTTCCTGCCAAAAGAGCGCAAAGAACACCGAGAAAGGTCATATCGCCGAAGCTGAACCAGAATTTATACAAATAGCTTCCTGCCAGAAGATCTCTTTTATAAAAAACGGCGTGAAGCACAAGGCACACGGGGGCAAGGTACGCGCCAAAGGAGAAAAGTCCCCGAAGCAGTGCACCGAGATACCCCAGATATCCCATTTTTTCTTCGCCCAAAACAAAGCAAAGAGCAAAAAACAGCGCCAGAATTCCGAGAATATAGGGCATTAAAATATGAATTCCACGGTCCTCGGGACGGCGGCGGCTCTTGACCTCCTTGGGTGAGCGTTTGGCAGTTCTTTTTTTCGCCATGTAAGTTTATTCCTCCATCGGATTTGCAGTCAGTTTTATGATAAGTTCCATATTATCGGGGGTGTTTCCCGTCAGCGCCGCCTTGTTCCGCAGGATTTCACCGCATTTTTCGCAGCGGTAGATAATTACAAAGCCCTTTTTTGCATGGGGCTCTGCAGAAACGGGACGGAGAGAGCCGCGGCAGGGATTGGCGCGGTCACCGGGATGGATATCCACGTGAAGAGAATACAGACAGTGGGGGCAGTGGTCCCTGCTGGTCACCTCGTTGGGCAGGACCTCTTTTCCGCAATGGTGGCACAAAAAGCCTTCATCCAAAGTGCGAAAACGCTTTTCTGTCATACCTTCCTCTTTCTTCGGGCAAGGGTAAAGCGAAGCCCGTTTTCCGTAAAGCTTGAAAATTGATATTTTTCGCCGTCCAGCCTTGCTTCGGGGGCATCTCCCGCAAGAAATACCCGACCTACGGCGGAAAGTCCCTCTCCCGTCAGCTTGGCAACCGCTTCTTTCACCGTCCAAACCAAGGAAAAGGGAAGTTTTTTTTCTATCAGAGTAAAATATTTTTCCCGCACCCGATCCTTTTCAATTTCTTCCTTTTCCAGATCCAGACCGATGGGAAAGGGGGCAAAGGCAACGGCGTAAAAGGAGGCGGTATGGCTTGGGGAAAGATACAGCCCCTCACCTTCAAAAGAAGGCTTGCCCGACGGCGCTTTGATAATTTTCCTGGGTGAAATACCCGTAGCGGAAAAATATTCTGCCGCTGCCAGGGAAAGGCGATCCTTATTTTCCAAAACGCCATCGGCGGTGTAAAGATATACACCGCCGCCAAGATTTTCTATCATTCTTCGCTGTCTGTTGCGGCTTCTTCCGCTTCTTCGGGAAGCTCGGGCAGATCTTCTCCGTCCGTTCCGTCCTCTACCAGGGTTTCTCCCGATTCTTCCGCAAGCATAGCTTCCTTCTGAATTTCATCTTCTCCCGTAACTCTCTGGAAGCTGGTAACCACTTCGCCCTCTTCGGGACGAATGACAAAGATACCTGCGCTGCCTCTGCCGACGAGAGAAATATCGTTGGCGTGAACGCGGATCATCTTGCCGTTGGAAGCGATGATGATAAGATCGTCTTCTTCACGGACTGCGGCAATACCAACAAGGCTCTCGCCAGCCTTACCGCCAAGCTTCTGACACTTCATACCCTTGCCGCCGCGGTGCTTGGCATTGAATTCGCCAAAATCACTGCGTTTGCCTACGCCGTTATCCGTCAAGGTAACAAGATTCTTTTCTTCTTCCGCTGCAATGGCGAGTGCGCCACAAACATAAGCACCTTCGGAAAGGCGGATCGCGCGGACGCCGCGGGCTGTTCTGCCCATCAGTCTGACTTCCTCTTCCGCGAAGCGAACGGCAAGGCCACTAGTTGCGGCAACGAAAAGATCCCCGTCACCCAAGGTCTTGGTAACGAAAAGAAGCTCGTCGGTTTCACCGAGGGTAATGGCCTTTACACCGTCACGGCGAATGTGGCGGAACAGTTTCAAGGGAGTGCGCTTCACAAAGCCTTCTTTGGTTACAAAGGACAGAATTTCTTCCGTATTGATCTTGGGAACGGAAAGGAAGGCGGTGATCTTCTCGCCCTCTTTCAAGTTGAGAACGTTCACAAGGTTGGTACCCTTGGCATTTCTTCCTGCCTCGGGAATTTCATAGCACTTCTTTACGTAAAGACGGCCGAAATTGGAGAAGAAGAACACAAAATTATGGCTGTGGCTGACCACGATATCACGAATGGAGTCTTCTTCCTTGGTGGTGAGGGCGCGCATACCCTTACCTCCGGTATGCTGAGCTTCGTACTCGCTCAGTCTTTGGCGCTTGATGTAGCCTGCGTGGGTCACGGTGATGACCGCTTTATGTTTTTCAATGAGATCTTCCAGAATAATATCGTCTGCCGCTTCTTCAATGGTGGTGCGACGGGCATCGCCAAAGCGGTTTTTGATATCCAGAAGCTCGTCCTTCAAAACGGCAAAAAGCTTGTCTTCGTTGGCAAGAATATCCTGAAGACGGGCAACGAGGGCTCTCTTATCCGCCATTTCCTCAAGGATCTTTTCAATTTCAAGACCGGCGAGACGGCCGAGAGGCATTTCCACAATGGCCTGACCCTGAGCATCGGAAAAGCGGAAGCGCTCCATCAAAGCGGCCTTTGCTTCCGCTACGGTCTTATGGCTGCGGATAATGCGAATGACCTCTTCAATATGATCAATGGCGATCTTGTAGCCTTCCAGAATGTGAAGACGGGCAAGGGCCTTATTCAGTTCAAATTGAGTTCTGCGGGAGATAACCTGCTCCTGATGCTTCAGATAATAGCTGAGCATCTGCTTTAAAGTCAGAGTCTTCGGCTCTCCGTTCACCAGCGCCAGCATATTGATGGCAAAGGTTTCCTGCAGACGGGAATATTTGTAAAGGAGATTTAATACCACGTCACGGTTGGCATCCTGGCGAAGCTCAATGACAATGCGGATCTTCCCCTTACAGCTTTCATCGCGAAGGTCGGTAATGCCTTCCACTCTCTTATCCTTGACAAGGTCGGCAATGCCGCGAACCAGATCGGATTTATTTACCTGATAGGGAATTTCATCTACAATGATGGCTTCCTTCTTACCGCGGGTCTCAAAATGTACCCGTGAGCGCATCAGCACCTTGCCGCGACCGGTAAGATATGCCTGTTCAATGCCGTTGGTACCGTAGATCTTCGCCGCAGTGGGGAAGTCGGGGCCTTTGACGAACTGCATGAGATCGCGAAGCTCGCAATCTCTGTGATCCATGAGATAAATGACGGCATCAATGACTTCACAAAGGTTGTGAGGGGGGATATTGGTTGCCATACCGACGGCAATACCCACAGAGCCGTTGCAAAGGAGGTTGGGGAATCGGCTGGGAAGAACGGTAGGCTCTTTCTGCTTGTTATCGAAGTTGGGGACGAAGTCCACCACGTCCTTTTCGATATCCTGAAGCATAAAGTTTGCCATTCTTGCCATTCTCGCCTCGGTATAACGGTAGGCAGCAGCGCCGTCACCGTCAATATTGCCGAAGTTACCGTGGCCCTCAACGAGGGGATAGCGCATGGAAAAGCCTTGGGCAAGGCGTACCATGGCGTCGTATACTGCACTGTCACCGTGGGGATGGTAGTGACCCAGCACGTTACCGACGGTGGTTGCAGATTTGCGGAAGGGCTTGTCATGGGTGAGCTTATCGTCGTACATAGCGTAGAGAATACGGCGATGTACGGGTTTTAAGCCGTCACGAACGTCGGGCAGAGCTCGGCCGACGATAACGCTCATGGAATAGTCGATATAAGAGCGCTTGATCTCCTTGACAATATCTACGTTTTCGATTTTCAGTCCTTCTAAATTCAGTTCCATTTAGGATGATCCTTTCTTCGGGGCAGATGTTTCACGGGGAAAAGTTTCACAAGAAAATCTGCCTTTTGCTACTGTGAAAAACTCTTTGGTTTTTCGGTGGAAAAAAGTGAACACTTTTTGTGAAAATGCTTTGATTTCAAGGGAAATTTTTTCTGGTTTCCTGTGGGAATGAGTTTCCCACAGCTTGTGGAAAACTTTTGTGGAAATCTTAGTTTCACACAGATTCCACAGGGTTATCCACAATTAAATATCAAGATTTTGAACGTATTTTGCGTTCTGCTCGATAAATTCTCGTCTGGGTTCTACCTTATCGCCCATGAGGAGGGTGAAGGTTTCATCGGCGGCGTAGGCATCTTCAATGCTGACGGCAATGAGGGTTCTTCTTTCCGGATCCATGGTGGTCTCCCACAGCTGAGAGGCATCCATTTCACCAAGACCTTTGTACCGTTCTGCCTGGGTATTTTCGCCCATTCTTGCTATGATCTCATCTCTTTCTTCATCGGAGAAGGCGTATTCCTGCTGCTTGCCCTTAAATACCTTATAAAGGGGAGGCATGGCGCAGAATACGTGGCCCTGCTCAATGAGGGGGCGCATGTGGCGGAAGAAGAAGGTGAGAAGCAGGGTTTTGATGTGGGCGCCGTCCACGTCGGCATCCGCCATCAGAATGATCTTCCCGTAGCGGAGCTTTTCAATATCAAAATCATCGCCGATACCGCAGCCCAACACCTGAATGATGGGAATGATCTGGGTAGAAGCGTAAACCTTGTCAAGGCGCGCCTTTTCAACGTTGAGGATCTTACCGCGGAGAGGCAAAATTGCCTGATATTTGGAATCTCTGCCGTCCTTGGCGGTACCGCCTGCAGAATCTCCCTCTACGAAGAAGATCTCGCTCTTGGAGGGATCCTTTTCCTGGCAGTCGGCAAGCTTATCGGGATGTCCGCCGCTTTCCAGAGGAGATTTCCGGCGGGAAGCCTCTCTTGCCTTCTTTGCCGCTTCCCGGGCGCGGTTGGCAGAAAGGGCTTTTTCAATGAGAAGCTTTGCTACCTGAGGATTTTCTTCAAAATATTCTCCCAGCTTTGTCGTCATCATTCCGTCAACAAGAGGTCTGACCTCTACGTTACCCAGCTTGGTTTTGGTCTGTCCTTCAAACTGGGTTTCTTCTACCTTGACGGAAAGAACGCTGGTAAGACCTTCACGAACGTCCTCGCCGGAGAATTTCTTGTCGCTGTCCTTTAAAAATCCGTATTTCTTGGCATATTCGTTAAATACCTTGGTAAGACCGGTTTTAAAGCCGGTTTCGTGGGTACCGCCCTCGGGGGTGTGGATATTATTGGCAAAGGAAAGGGACATATCCTGATAGCCGTCGTTATACTGAAGAGCTACCTCGGCAGTACAGCCCTTGCCCTCGCAGGAAAGATAGATGACCTTTTCATTGAGAACGTTGCATCTCTTCTTTTCATTGAGATAAGAAACGAAGGAACGGATACCGCCTTCAAAGCACAGCGTTACGTGCTTCTTTTCCTTTTCCTTGCGGTAGTAGCCGCCGTCTTCTCTTTCTTCCTCGTCTTCCACTTCTTCTTCCACTACGAGGCCGTTTTCCAGATCGGCTTCCAAAGCGCTGTGACCGTCGAACTCTCTTTCATCAAAAAGCTCAATGGTAACTCCGGCAGTAAGGAAGGCCTGCTCGCGAAGACGGTTCAGTACGGTGGTATAGTCAAAATCAAGCTCGGTGAAGATCTCACGGTCGGGCATAAAGTGAACGAAAAGTCCGTGCTTTTCCGTATCCCCCAGGCACTGGATCCATCTTGCCACCTTACCTCTT
>JAZSDQ010000105.1:0-25377 GCA_045531235.1 Eubacteriales bacterium | reverse complement strand
TATTGGCTCAGCGAGATCTATGACGATGAGATCTCCGGCGCTCATAAAAATGCGGATATCCACCTCCATGACCTTTCTATGCTGACCGGTTATTGCGCACGTTGGTCATTGAAGCAGCTCATTGAGGAGGGGCTCGGCGGTGTGCCCGGTAAGGTCACCTCTGCTCCCGCAAAGCATCTTGCTACCCTCTGTAATCAGATGGTTAATTTCCTTGGTATTATGCAGAATGAATGGGCAGGCGCTCAGGCATTCAGCTCTTTTGATACCTATCTTGCTCCCTTCGTTAAGGTAGATAATCTTAGCTACGATGCAGTAAAGAAGTGCATTGAGTCCTTTATTTACGGTGTCAATACTCCCAGCCGTTGGGGTACTCAGGCGCGCTTCTCCAATATTACCTTGGACTGGACCTGTCCTCACGACCTGGAAGATGAATATGTAATCATCGGCGGCAAGCGCCAGGATTTCAAGTACGGCGACTGTAAGAAGGAAATGGATATGGTCAACCGTGCCTTCATCGAGATCATGATCGAGGGTGACGCCAACGGCCGCGGTTTCCAGTATCCCATTCCCACCTATTCCATCACCCGTGACTTTGACTGGTCCGAAACCGAGAACAACAAGCTCCTTTTCGAAATGACCTCGAAGTACGGTACTCCCTACTTCTCCAACTATGTAAACAGCGATATGGAACCCTCCGACGTGCGCAGTATGTGCTGCAGACTTCGGTTGGACCTTCGCGAACTCAGAAAGAAATCCGGCGGTTACTTCGGTAGCGGTGAAAGCACCGGTTCCGTTGGTGTTGTTACCATCAATATGCCTAGAATTGCTTATCTTGCCGAAAATAAGGAAGAGTTCTACAAGCGTCTGGATCGCATGATGGATATTGCTGCCCGTTCTCTGAAGATCAAGCGCACCATTATCACCAAGCTTCTTGATGAAGGCCTGTATCCTTACACCAAGAGATACCTGGGCACCTTCAACAACCACTTCTCCACCATCGGTCTTGTAGGCATGAATGAGGTTGGTCTTAATGCCAAGTGGCTCCGCAAGGATATGACCCACAAGGAAACGCAGGAATTCACCAAGGACGTTCTGAACCACATGAGAGAGCGCCTTTCCGACTATCAGGAAAAATACGGCGACCTTTACAATCTGGAAGCAACTCCCGCAGAGTCTACCGCGTTCCGTCTTGCAAAGCATGACCGCAAGAGATATCCCGATATCCTTTGCGCATCCGACGGCGAAACTCCCTACTACACCAACTCTTCTCACCTGCCTGTAGGCTTTACCGACGATATCTTCTCCGCTCTTGATATCCAGGACGAGCTCCAGACCCTTTACACCTCCGGTACCGTATTCCACGCCTTTATCGGTGAAAAGCTTCCCGATTGGAAAGCTGCGGCATCCATCATTCGCAAGATTGCAGAGAACTACCGCTTGCCTTACTACACCCTGTCTCCCACTTATTCCGTATGTAAGGAGCACGGATATATTGCCGGTGAAAAGTATTCTTGCCCCAAGTGCTCCAAAGAAACCGAGGTTTACAGCCGTATTACCGGTTACTACCGTCCCGTAAAGAACTGGAATGACGGTAAGGCTCAGGAGTACAAGGAAAGAAAGACTTACGATATTCTCAATTCCAAATTGACTCACAAGGGTCCCAAGGAAGCTTGCGAGATCGAAGCAAAAGAACCCGGTGCATTCCTTGCTGACGGTGTATATCTCTTCGCTTCTGCCACTTGCCCCAACTGCAAGATCGCAACTCAGCTTTTGGATAAGGCAAATATTTCCTTCCAGAAAGTAATGGCAAATGAAAACGTTGCTCTTACCGAGGGCCTCGGCATTAAGCAGGCACCCACGCTGGTTTTGGTAAAAGACGGTCAGACGGAAAAATTCGTTTCCGTTCCCGGCGTAAAGAAATACATCCAGTCCGTTCAGTAATCAAAGAGGGCGGGGCAAAGCCCCCGCCCCTTACTTTTGTGAGGTATAAATATGTATGATATCGTTATTGTAGGTGCAGGTCCCGCAGGGCTTACTGCCGCCGTGTATGCGAGAAGAGCAGGTAAGAGCGTTCTTTTGCTGGACAAAGGTGCCTTCGGCGGGCAGATCACCTTTTCTCCCAAGGTGGAGAATTACCCTGCTTTTGAATCTGTCAGCGGCAGCGAGCTTGCGGATAAAATGGTTTCTCAGGTGCTTTTCCAGGGTGCCGACGTGGAAGTGGAAAACGTAATTTCCGTTCGTGATGAGGGCGAAAAGAAGGTCGTTGTCACCGAGGAAGGAAACGAATATGAGTGCCGCGCGGTGATCCTTGCCTGCGGTGCCCGTCACCGTCATCTCGGTCTGGAAAACGAAGAGAAGTTTATCGGAGAGGGCATCAGTTTTTGCGCCGTGTGTGACGGTGCCTTTTACCAAAATAAAAAGGTAGCCCTTATCGGCGGCGGGAATTCCGCTTTGCAGGAGGCCATTCTCCTTTCCGAAACCTGCGAAAAGGTATACGTCATTCAAAATCTTGATTTCCTTACCGGCGAAAAAAGATTGCAAGAGATTCTGGAAAAAAGAGGAAATGTGGAAGTTCGTCTGGGTACGGTGGTTTCTTCCATTGCCGACGGAGATGCCTTTCACGCCATTACCTTGAAAAAGACTGTCGACGGCAGCGAAGAAGAACTGAAGGTGGACGGTATGTTCGTTGCCATCGGACTTGTTCCCGAAAACGATGCTTTCAAGGAGCTTTGTGAGCTTGATGAAGCCGGCTATTTTGCATCCGGTGAAGATTGCACTACCCAAACCAAAGGAATCTTTGTTGCAGGGGATTGCCGCAAAAAGGCGGTTCGTCAGGTAGCTACCGCAGTTTCTGACGGTGCTGTTTGCGCCATTGCTGCCTGTCGCTATATTGACGCTTTTTAAAACGGCAATAGAAAAGTAATAAGAAAAGTATTCTTTTTGTAAACTTTTTTACGGCTTATTGTATTCCCTGTGAAATTGGGGTACAATGATACAAAACTTGACAAAGTTGGAATGAGGAATGAAAATGCCACAAAACAGTGAACATAAAAACGAAAAACAAGACAGTGCAGCAGTAAAAAAACAAGCTGCAACACCTGCTGAAAAAAAGCGACTTATAGTTAGAATCACGTTGATTTTTGTTCTGGTGGTAGCAGCTCTTGCTCTTTTGGTCTGGGGAATTTACCACATGGCTGTAGAGTATTATCTGGGAAAAATCAATTATCAAACCAATGAAACCGGCCTTGTTTTTGAAACGGAACAGTTTCAGGAAACGGTAACCTTTGAAGAAACGATTAATGTTGACGATATTCTCCCCGATGATGGCAGCAGCCTTCCGTTGATTGCTAACAACAAGGACCTGACCAATTTTTTGATTCTGGCAACGGATGAAAGATACGAAAAGACAGCCACCAGAACGGATACGATGATCTTGGTTTCCATTAACGAGAAAACGAAAAAGATCGTACTATGCTCCTTGATGCGTGATATTTATGCGAAATATCCCGAAAACATCAATCATCGTGTTGCGGGGAAATGGGATAAACTGAATCATGCCCATGCTTACGGCGGTGCAAATCTTACCATGGCCGTGCTGAAAGAAAATTTTAACATTGATGTAAAGCATTATGTGAAAGTAAACTTTTACGATTTTGCTAAGATCATCAATGCTATGGGCGGGCTGGATGTTCCCTTAACCTCGGCAGAGGTGGATGCCATCAATGATATTGCATCCCGTGATGATGCTGAAAACGAAATTTTGGGAACTACAAAAGAGGACCTGCTTAAGAATGTAGGTGACGGTGTTTATCACCTCAACGGAATTCAGGCAGTGCATCACGCAAGAAACAGAGACGTTGGCTCTGACTGGCAGAGAACCGGACGCCAAAGGCAGATTCTGGAATTGATCCTTGAAAAGGTCAGTGGCTTTTCGTTGACCAAGATCATGGGCTTCTTTGAAGATGTGTTGCCGCTTGTTACTACCAATATGCCCAAAACTTTGTTGAAGGATCTGGTAGGAAACGTATTGAACTATGTAAAATACGACCGTGTCAGCTGCCGTATCCCCGAAAACGGACTGTACCGAGAGGAAAAATATAATATTATTGTGTATCCTGAAAATATGTTCCGCTTGTATGAGAATATTTACGGTTATCGCGCCTCCGGAGACCCCCGCAGCTGATAAAATTTGCTAATAAAAAGGACGAAGAATTTCTTCGTCCTTTTTTCTTTATAACAACGAAAGATCGTTGATGGAAAATTTAAATTCAAGACCCAGCTTTTCTGCTGCTTTTCGGCAGAGAACCATACGGTCAAGAAAAATCTCGAAATATTCCATCACAGGACTGACCTGGGTATCTACGGTGAGCTTTAACAGAATTTGCGTTTTTTCTTCGTTGATGGAAAGCTCTGATTTCTCTACGGAAAAGTTTACTCTGTCGTGAATATCAAAGGCAGAGCGGTCTTTTTCCCGCACCCGGGTACGCCTTACGTCGGATTTATCTGCAAGAATCAAGGCAGCGGCAATGGAGTTGACGGGTGTACCTGTGCCTTCATCGTGATTGCCGATGGCAGATACGATAAGGGCAATATCTTCCGGCGGAAAATGCCAGCTTTCCAGAAGATTCATTGCGATCAGTGCGCCGCTTTGGCTGTGCTCGATGCGGTTTACAAGATTACCGATATCGTGAAGATATCCGGCAACCCGTGCCAGAAAAGCCATGTGAGGATCCATACCAAGAGATTCCATGATATCTCCCGCTTTTTCTGCTACGATTCCCACGTGGGCAAAGCTGTGCTCGGTGAATCCCAGAGAAATCATACAGTCATCGGAGGCTTTAATAAAAGCGCGGAGCTTGGGATCGTTTTTTATTTCCGTAAAGGTCATAGAAATCCTTTCTTGTGGTTATTTTTTCTTGACAGCCAAGTGGCCGGATAGATGGTGAGAAGAATGGGCCAAATTTCAAGTCTTCCTAAAAGCATGGTAAAGGCAAGAAGCCAGGTAGCGGCATCGGAGTAGCAAGAGTAGTTAGAAACGGGACCGACGAGCCCAAATCCTGGGCCGATGTTGTTAAAGCACGCTGCAACTGCGGAAAAGGTCGTTTCCAAATCAAATCCGTCAAAGGAAAGCAGGAAAAAGATGAAGAAAAAGCAAAGGGCGTAAACGGCAAAATATACCATTACGCTTTTTCGAGTTTCGCTTTCCACGGCCTTTCCGTCCATTCGGGTAACCGTAACACTCCTGGGGTGAAGTATATGGCGGAATTCTGCGGCGCAGTTCTTTGAAAGAAGGATCAGTCGGGATACCTTAAAACCGCCGCCGGTAGACCCTGCGGAAGCGCCGATGAACATCAAGAGCAGCAAGATGGTTTTGGAAAGGGGAGGCCAAAGGTTAAAGTCTGCCGACGAAAAGCCGGTAGTGGTCATAACCGAGGCAACCTGAAATGCTGCATCCTCTATAAGAAGAGAACTGCTTTCGTAAAGGGGGAAAAGATTGCAGCAAAGGATGATGGTGGCGGCACCAAAGATTCCGAGATAAGCCCAAAACTCTGTAGAGCGCATTGCGGACCGCGCCCGACGTACAAGGATCAAATAGAAAAGATTGAAATTGACACCGAAGAGGATCATAAAAATGGTGATGACCCATGTTTGATACGATGTGAAACTTGCGGCACTGTCGGAATATATACCGAAACCGCCGGTGCCTGCCGTTCCAAAGGTGTGGAGAAGGGCGTCAAAAAGAGGCATATCTCCGAGGATGAGAAGGATCACCATCACAGCGGTCATGCCGAGGTAAATCAGATAGAGAATTTTTGCGGTATCACTGAGCTTTGGCATCAGTTTTCCCATAGTGGGGCCGGGCATTTCCGCGCGAAGAATATGAATGGAACGGTCGGATATGCTTCCGAGGAAGGCAATGAGCAGTACCAAGACTCCCATGCCTCCGATCCAATGGGTGAAACTTCGCCAAAAGAGCGTTCCGTGGCTTAATTCTTCTACATTGATGAGAATTGAGGCGCCTGTTGTGGTAAAACCGCTGACCGTTTCAAAAAAAGCGTCGGTAAACGAGGGGATCTCTCCCGAAAAAACGAAGGGAAGTGCGCCGAACACGGAAAGGCCGAGCCAGGCAAAGGTGGTAATGGCAAAGCCTTCCTTGGCATAGATCCGTCGGGATCGCGGCTTGGAAAAAAAGGAAAACGATCCTCCTGCCAATGCAGACAATGCGATGGAACCGAGAAAAGCGAGAGAGCAGTTCCACTCTTTGTAAATCAGACAAACCGCCAGCGGAAGCAGAAGAAGTGCTGCTTCCAGAAGAATAATGAGGCCGACGGTGTAAAGAACCATTCTGCGATTCATATATTACTCCATAATATCTGCAAGATCGGTCATTTTATGTCCTGTGGTAAGAATGACCACGCGATCGCCCTTGCGAATACAATCATTACCACCGGGAATCAAAACGTTTCTTTCGCGAATAATACCGGCAATAAGGACATTTTGTTTCAGTTTCAGATCTTTCAAGGGAACTTCGGTGAAATCATAGTCTTCTTTTACCTTGAATTCCAGTGCCTCTGCTTTACCGTCCATCAGGCGGTAAAGGGTTTCTACGGCACAGCCCATAGAGTTTTCCAAGGCTCTGGCATAGCGGGTAACCACGTTGCTAACAAGATCTCGGGGAGTGATGATACAGTCAAGACTGAGTTTTTGCGCCATCACGGAAAATTCATCGCGGTTGATCTTGGTAACTGTTTTTTCTACGCCGTGAGAGCGAGCGAGGTAGGAAAGCAGGATATTTTCTTCGTCGATGCCTGTGAGGGTAACAAAGGCATCTGCCGAGTCCAGACCTTCCTCCAAAAGAAGCTCTTCCTGAGCTGCATCTCCGCATACAATGACCGCTTCCGGTAAGATCTCTGCGAAGCGCTGACAAATTTCTTGGTTTTTATCAATAATGGTGACGTGAGCGCCGTTTGCCAGAAGGCGTTTTGCCAGATAGTAGGAGCATCTGCTTGCGCCGACAATCATAATATTGTGCGCTTTCTCCTGAGCAATACCCAGCATTTTCAGAAGTTTTTCCACCTGCGCTACTGCAGCGGTAAGGCCGATACGGTCGCCGCTTTCCAAGCGGAAAGCACCGCCGGGAATGAAGGCTTCTCCGTCACGCTGTACCGTGCCTACAAGATAAGAGCCGGGGAAGCGCTTTTTCATTTCCATCAGGCTCGTTCCGCAGAGGGGCGAATCGTCCTTCAGAGTCAGCTCTACGATTTCGAAGGTGCGGTGGGAAAAGGTTTCCACGCTTTCTGCAGCGGGAAGCTGCAGGATGCTGAAGATTTCCCTTGCCGCCATAAAATCGGGGTTGATGGAAACGGAAAGGTCTAAAGCTTGCTTCATAAAGGCCAAGCTTTTATCATTGTATTCGGGATTGCGGATACGGGCGACGGTGTGTGGAATTCCAATCTTTTTTGCCATCAGACAGCAGAGCATATTGAATTCATCGGAACCGGTTACGGCAATGAGAAGATTGGTATTGTCCGATCCTGCTTCTTTCAGCGTTTCCCAGTCTACGCCGTTGCCGCAAACGCACATAACGTCGTACATATTGTTGATTTGATTGATGACCTGGGGGGAGTTATCCACGATGACAACGTTGTGCCCCTCGGCAACCAGACTTTCCAAAATGGTGGTGCCGATCTTGCCACCGCCAATAAGAATGATGTTCATAAAGAAATCCTTTCTGCTGTACTAGAAGAATGGTATCATACAAGAGAAACGAATTCAAGTGTTTTCCGTGAAAATACCTATTCTTTTCCGTGATTTTGATACCAAAGGATCTCGTTTTTGATCCAATATCTAAATTCGGTGTTTGTGAGCCGTTTTTCGTGTGGTAGGATCTTCTCGTATGCTTCTGCGCCGTCGTGCCAACCTTCCCATATATCGGCATAGCAAAAATCGAATTCACCGTTTTTCGTTTTTGCGAGAAAATCAAAGGCATCTGCCTCTACGATCTTGATTTTGATTTTGTGAGAAAACTGAGGCAGGATCTCCTCGCGGAAAAGCTGAATGATGCTTCCGCTTTTTTCTACGATGGTGATTTCTTCTACGTTTTCATTGTGGGAGATAATGTATGGATAATATCCCAATCCCAAACCGAGAACAAGGGTCTTTCCCCGTGCCGCCGCGGTATCGGGTGTCATGGAGTTGATTTCCGAAGGGCATACGCTGACCCATGGAATATTTCCCTCATATACGGCAGGAAAAAAGATTTTCTCTGTGAAAAAGCCGATCTTTGGTACTACGATCTCGTCGGAAAGCGCCGGCATATCGTACTGAAAAAACTCTCCTCGCTCATAAAAGCTTTCTGTGAGAAGAAAGTTGCCCAGGCGTCTTTCTTTTATCGTAATATCCCGAAGATAGGGGTCTTCTTGGAATTCTTTTTTATCAAAGCGTTTTGCCTCGGAAAACAGCTTTTTTAAATATTCCTCGTCTGCTCTTTTCCAAAGGTCCATGCCGTCGCAGAAGCGAAGCATTACGTAAAACAATTCAAAATCGCCAAAGTAATAGCCTTCTTCGGCAAGCTCACGGAGCTTTTCATCGCTGTATTCCAGTCGTTTTTTACGAAGGTCTTCTTGTGTCCAAGCAATTTTGGGAGCGTATTCGGCAATGACTCTGCCAATGTGCGCCGTAATGCCCAGTGAAGTTTCTTTGTCCATAATTTCCTCCCCCATATTCTGTGTTTAGTATAACACCGAAGGCGAAAAAAAGCAAAAGCACTTGCGATTTTTTCTCTTTTTGGTATAATGATTTAAAACATCGGCAGAAAGGAATTTAGCTATGAAATGGCTGATCGCATCGGATCTTCACGGGGATGCTTCTACCTGTGAACAACTTTTTGAAGCGTTTTCCCGAGAGGGAGCGGAGAGAATTTTATTCCTGGGGGATCTTCTTTATCACGGACCCCGCAATGATCTTCCCGAAGGATACGCTCCGAAAAAAGTAATTGAGCTTCTCAACGGAAAGAAAGAGGAGATTTTCTGTATTCGCGGAAATTGTGATACGGAAGTGGATCAGATGGTGCTGGAATTCCCCATTTTGGCGGATTATATGCTTTTCCCTTTGGGGGAGAAAATGATCTTTGCCACCCACGGTCATAAATTCAACGGAGAAAAGCTTCCTCCTTTGAAAAAAGGCGATATTCTTCTCCACGGGCACAGCCACATTCCCACCTGGGATGAAAAAGAAGGGATTTTCGTACTCAATCCTGGTTCCGTTACCATTCCCAAAGCAGGCTCGGAGAGAGGCTACATGACCTTGGAAGATGGACTGTTTCAATGGAAAACCTTGGACGGTAGGGAATACCATACCCTTTGTTTTACATCGAAATAAGAAGGATCCCCAATACGGAGGCCAAAAAGAGGCAAAGGAAGGTCAGAATTTCTTGCTCGAATTTTAAATTTTTTTGTTCTGCAAGCAGAGCCTGCAGAGTTTCGCGGCTATAGTTTTTTTGATTTTTTGTCATTTTGGATGTCCTCCTTGTATTTTCTTTACATCCTTATTTTAATCAATGTTGTGTCCCATAAAAAGGACAGTGGAAAAGACTTCGTCTTACGAGGTCTTTTTTTTATTTTTCTTTTTTCGCTTCTTTTTTCGTGTTCTTTTTCTTGCGGCAACACGTTTTATGGTAAAGCGGTCTTCTTTGTCTGATTCTTTACTGTTGCGGTACATTCGGGAATAAGCTGTTTTTACGGAAATCTCAAGAGCAGAACCCAATTCCTCTATGGTATCCCATACCCCCATACAAAGTTCTTTTCCGCTACGTAATTCGTATGCTGCGTAGTAACAATTTTTCATTTTTTTCACCTGCTGTTTTGCCCCATTATATCACGAAAATTCGTAATTGTCAAACAAAATTTTGCTCAAAAATTCCTCAAATTCGGAATTTTGGTGTATAATATAAGGGCCACGGAAAAAAGAGTGGAAACAGAGAGCCGAAAAAATGGAAAGGAGAAACAAAAATGGAATGGATCAAAGAAGTCCTTTTTGAGCTGATTTTCGCATGCCTGGGGGTAGTTATTACCGCCCTTGCCACTTGGCTTGGCACGCTTTTTGGGAAGCTTTGGAAGGAAAAGAACGACGTTGCCTGGATGCAAAATCTCGCAAAAACCTGCGTGCAGGCGGTGGAGCAAATGTACCGTGATCGGAACGGAGAAGAGAAATTGCAGCTTGCCATGGAAATGTGTGAAACTTTTGCTTCCCAAAAAGGGATCACTCTTTCTGCCGAGCAGTTGCGCGTTTTTCTTGAGGCCGCTCTCGGGGGATTAAAGAACGCCTTCCGGGAAGAAACGGAGAAATGACGGAAAAAATTACCGCGATTCTCTCCCTGGTGATTTCTCTGGGAACGGTTTTGACCGTGACCTTGCCAAAACTTGCTCTTTGGCTGAAGGAGAAACTTTCCAAGGGAGAAACGGTTGATACGCAAATTAAAAAAATACGCGCTCTTCTGGAGGAGCACGTTGCCGAGGATCGGAGGCGCAGCGAGGAGTGGGAGCTTCAAAAGGAAGTTGATCTCTGTGTGCTTCGGGATCTGATCACCGGCATTTATTATCAATACGCAAAGGAAAAAAAGATCCCCGTTTACGCCTTTGAAGATGTGATGGCACTCAATGATCTTTATCACAAAAGAGGGGGAAATTCTTATGTAAAAAATTTGATCTGCCAGATCTCAGAGGAGTGGGAGATCGTATCGTAGAAAGGAGAATTATGAGAACTATTTTGATAGATCTTTCTCAGGACAGACAGGATGCTGTGCACTGCTTTGGCGGTTTTGAGGGCGAGCATAACGCCACGAAGCTTTCTGTGGTTTTGCCTGAGAGAATGAAGGGGAACAGCGACGGGGAATACCGTTTCGTTTTTGAAACGGCAAAAAAAGAAGTGATCTTTTCCGCGCCCATGCGGGAAGAAGAGGGAATTCTTTCGGTTGAATTGGTGAAAAAATTGACCACTGCGCCACGCCTTACGGTTTACGTTGCCAGCTATCGCTATGAAGATTCCAATCCCGTGCAGATCGCAAAAAGCGGACAGATCATTTTGACGATCAAAAATCCGGAGGACGGAGAGATTTCGGAGTGGAACAGCGACGGGGGCTGCGTTCCCGGTATCGTTATGGAGGAAAGCGTTCTTCCCGACAGTGAAAATCCCGTCAAAAGCCGTGCCCTTTATAAGGCCTTGGAGGAGAAAATCCCTTTGTCCCGAATTACGGAACAGCTGAGAGATGCTTCTCAGGCAGGGGAAAAGCTTCCTACGGAAAAGGCGGTAGCCAAAAGATTGGAGGATTTTGTTGCCAAGGAAGATTTTGAAGAAGAGGTCCTTGCCGTAGGCGATGAAGTCTATACAGAGAAAAGCGATTTCGACAGTTTTTGCTCGGAGATGAAAAACGGCGCCGCATCTGCCATTTCGGCAACGCGGGAGGGAAACCCTCTTCGTTTGGAAGACGTTTCTCCCATAGAGCATGAAATTGCAGTAACGCTTTCCCGCGTGGGGGCAAGCGTTACGGTGCACGGAAAAAATCTTTTACCCTATCCCTACGAGGGCATAGAAGAAAGCGGTACCGTATCTGTGAGCGGTGTTACTTATGTAGATCAGGGAGACGGATCCATTCTTATGTACGGCATGTCAGGGGAAGATAGCCGCGTACTGCTTGCCGGTCCCCAAAAAATACAGCTGATAGACGGCGCAATCTATGCACTCAGCGGCGGTAGAGAATCGTGGTACTGTTTGAGGCTTTTTTACACAGATGAAAACGGTAATGATCAAAGCGTTCTTGCTGGGTCTTCCGTGGTTTGGAGTGACAGGTATACGCTGAAAGGTGTTTATATTCAGTGCGATCCGAAGCGCTGCTTTTTGAATGATATAATCCGTCCGATGGTGGAACTGGGTGAACAGATCACGGAATACGAAGAGCCTCGGGGGCCAATGACTTTTGTTTCCGCAGAAGGCGGCGTGGTGTCCGGAATCACAAGTATATTTCCCGTGATGACCCTGATTGCAGACAAGGGTACTGAAATTTCAGTAACGTACAACCAGGATACGGGGAAGGTTTTCCGCCAGATGGTAAAAACGGCCAAGGTGGATGCCGACGGAAATTTGATGGTAACCTTGGCAGACGGCAGCGAAATCAATGCAGGATATGTTGTCGGACCCCAAGGCGACAAGGGCGACAAGGGCGACAAGGGAGAAAAAGGCGACAAGGGAGAAAAAGGCGACAAAGGCGATTCAGCAACCGATCTTTCACTTCTTGCCAACGCGCTCAAAGGCTCTGCTTCGGGGAATCCCATTCGTCTTGACGACGTTTCCCCTTTGGAACACGAAATGAATGTAAATGTTGATGTAGGAGGCGCAACCGTTAAGATGTTTGGCAAAAATCTCTTTGATAAAGGCGCAACGCAGTATTCGGGGGTATGCCAAAGCAAAGTTGACGGGGAAAAACTTGTTATAACTACCACAAATACCTATAATTATGCTTCATCTAACTTTGTTATCCCAAACGGAGAGGCGCTTGTAGGAAAAACGCTTACAATTCGCGGAGAATGGGAAGCAAGCGGAACAAACACAGGTGCTCTTCGCGTTATGTGGGCAAATGGAAACAGCGGTGTTGGCACGATAGGTGCATCAACAGGAATTAGTGGAAGTTCTGGCACAAAAATTGTTCCCGAAAAACCAAATGAAGCGGAAAAATTATGTCTGTTTGTGTATGGAAACAATACGGGTACAGCGGTAAAAGGTGATACGGTAATTTATAAGAACATTCAAATTGAAATTAGTGATGCTTATACGGGATATGAACCTTACAAAGAGCCTGTCACCTATATCGCAGATGAAAACGGAAAAGCGGCAGGCTTTATGAGCTTTTATCCTACCACGACGCTTCTTGCCGATCCCGGTGCTACCGTTTTGGCAGAGTATAACACGGATACGAAAAAATACATTGACAAAAAATTTGCAGAGCTACAAGCTCTGATTCTGGAGGTATAAAATGACAAAGAGAGAAAATAGAGTGATCAATGCTTTTATCAATTGTGTAAAAACAGGCATTTATTCTTTTGACTATGCGGTAACGCTCATTGAAAACAACGAAAAATACGGATATCTTTCCGAAGAAGCGAAAGAAAATTTTTACCTTGCATTTGAAGAAGAAAGCGAGGTGGAATGATGGCAAAAAAGGTATTTATCGGAGTAGGTCATGGGGGGAAGGATCCGGGAGCTTGTGCAAACGGATTTCAGGAAAAGGAACTCAATCTTGACGTTGCAGACGCGATTTTTTCCGAATTGGAGCGCCATGGCGTTTATGCAGCGCTCAGCCGCGTTGGTGATGAAAACGATACCCTCAATGACAGAGTAAAAGAGTGTAACGACTATAGCCCCGATCTTGCCGTTGACATTCATCACAATGCAGGCGGCGGTGACGGCGCGGAGGCCTTTTACCACTACAAGGGCGGAGTATCTAAAACCCTTGCGGAAAACATTCTTGCCGAGATCGTAAACATCGGGCAGAACAGCCGCGGCGCAAAGGTGAAGAAGGGGGCTGACGGAAAAGATTATTACGGCTTTATCCGTGAGACCAAAGCGCCTGCCGTCATTGTGGAATGTGCTTTTCTTGATAACGGAACCGATGTGCAGATCGTGGATACACTTCCCGAACGACAGGCCATGGGAAAAGCTATAGCCAAAGGAATTCTCAGCACCCTGGGCGTTCCTTATTTTGAAATGCAGACCGAAGATGCAAAAGCGCCGGAAAAAATCCCCCAAGAAGATGAGAAAAAGGCGCTGAAAGGGAAATTCCTTGCAGAGCTTACTGCATTTCTGGAACAAATCCTGGACAAGCTTTTTTCGCAGATATAAACAAAAAAGAGGCGCTTCGGCGCTTCTTTTTTGCTTTTTCGGAAATTTGTTTTTCCTTTTACGAAATGTGACTTGAATGCTTTTTAACCAGAGAATTTCCGTTTTCGTCATATACTTTATAAATATTTTCAATTTTATGAAGGACACTTTCGTATTCAGACCAATCTCTTCCTTTGATCCAGACGGAAAGCAATTCTTGTGCTGTCGTACCATCTTTTCCAATGGTTTGTCCTACACGAAGATCTTCGGAAACTTCAATAACATTGGGGAGCGCTCGAACCAAATCAAGACCCTCAACCTTCGCAATCTTTTGTTCGGGTACTCCTGAAATATGAATCATACCGCAACAATCCTTGAAATATGGATTTTCTTTCTCAGGATTGTAGCTTTCGGTTTTTCCCGTGACGGCAAATTCAATCAACAGTGCAAGACCGTTGATGCCGTTTTGATCTTCAATCAATGTATAGTGATGCCCACCGCTGGGACGATACGTCATTTCGCACCAGTAAAATCCATCGTTATCTACATAGCCCATAATGCCGACCATTCCGTCTTTGAAATCATTATCCCGAAGGAGGCGTTTTATGCTTTCATCTTCTTCGGCAATAAAACGGTCTAAATAAGGAGAAGGGTATCTCGCCTCGGAAGTATAGGCGGATCCGTTTTCTTTGGATTTATATACAAATCGATCACAAAAAGCCGATAAGTGTATTTCTTTTCCGGACAACTGATATGAGCAAACCACAGAATCGCACTCCATGAATTTTTCAACGATAACATTTTTGGACTTGGAATACGAAAGCGCGTATTGATAGCAATCCTGCAGATCTTCCTCTTTCTCGCATTTTATAACGCCTCTGGATCCACTGTTGTCGGTAGGTTTTAGCATCAGAGGGTAACCGTTTTTCTGTGCAAACGCAAGAATGGCTTCAAAATCATAGGAGTGAGTTCCGGGAATGATGCTGACATCGCTTCGTATGCAGGCTTGTTTGAACAGCATTTTATCCGTAGCAATTCCAAATGCAGTTTCGGACCCGTAATAGGGGAGGTTTGCTTTTTCGCAGATTTCCTTATATTGGAAAAGATAAGAATCCGTATAGCCGGTGAGGACACCGTTAATGTGATTTTCTTTTATGTAGTCAACAACTGCATCTGTATCAAAAATACTGAGGTCAGAGTATGCATTCGCAATTTTTTTTGCCGGGGAACGGAGAAGATCATAATAATCCAGAACATGGACTTCGCACCCCATTTTTTGTGCTAGTTTGGTTACGTTCACCATTTGAGCGCCGCCGCCGAGCAGCAAGAGTTTTTTTCCCGTTAAAGAACCGTTTATTGCATTCATTTTGTGACCTCCTTATTGGTGTTGCGTATGTGCAAATTTTCAAGAATTTGTTATGGGAGAGTATATTGTGTTTTGCTGAAAAGAAAGAATATCCAATTTATTTTCTTCGAAGAAAGAGTTTTTTTAAAATGTACATTATGCTGAGGAGAGTATATCATATTCGTTGCAATTTTTCAACTTTTTTTAAAAAATGTGCAGATTACGGAAAGTTTGCGTTGAAAGGTAAAGATGTGGTTTAAAAAGGAAAATTTCCAAACAATTTGTTACGTAGATGCTTTGGCAAAGCTATGCTACCAATGTTGACTTTTGAGTGTTTTCGTGTTACAATTAAGATTGGGAAGTTAGAATATGTAAAATTGCTTTTGCCGACAAATTTTTGTCTAATGCCAAGAATCTTTGTAAACTTTTTATACAACAGTTTATGTCTTTTTATATCTTTGCCTGTTTAACGATGTTTTTGGGAAAAGGAGAGGTTTTATGTATGCAAAATTTTGGAAGCGCGTGTTAGACTTTGCTTTGTCTTTGATCGCGCTTATTGTTTTGTCACCGGTTTATTTGATTTTGATTATTTCAGGTGCGATTGCAATGAAAGGAAATCCTTTCTTCTTTCAGAAAAGACCGGGGAAAAATGAGAAAATTTTTAAGCTGATAAAATTCAGAACGATGTCTTGCGCAAAAGACAAAAATGGAAAATTGTTGCCGGATAAAGAGCGATTAAACAAATACGGCAGAATTTTAAGAGCTACCTCGTTGGATGAACTTCCGGAATTAATAAACATTGTCAAGGGAGATATGTCCATTGTAGGACCCAGACCGTTGGCGGTGGTATATTTGCCTTATTACACAGAAGAAGAAAGGCATAGACACGATGTTCGCCCGGGACTTACGGGATTGGCGCAAGTCAACGGAAGAAATGCAATCAGCTGGGAGAGTAGATTCAAGTATGATTTGGAATATGTTTCGTCCATCACCTTGCTCGGAGATATTAAAATACTTTTAAAAACCGTATTGAAAGTGTTCCAACGAGAG
Organism: Eubacteriales bacterium; assembly: GCA_045531235.1. Lineage (GTDB taxonomy): Bacteria > Bacillota > Clostridia > Oscillospirales > SIG627 > RGIG5579. Next base: position 9,110 of record JAZSDQ010000105.1, on the reverse strand, counting down.
GGGATCAATCAAGCGGAACAAAGACCGGTCAGTTTGCACGTGGAGAGACAACAAAAAGCAAACAAAACAGACTCTAAGGTTTGAAAACAAATGTTAAAAAATGAGATTGGCAGTGAATTTTGGTCGGTCCCTGTTTCGGGAGAGAATCAGCTTTTTGCTCAGCGGAATGTAAGTTGGTACTTGTCGGGGCGCGCCGCACTGAATGCGATTATTAAAGAAATCCGAAAAGAGCGCTCGGTGAAAACGGCAATGCTGCCTTCCTGGTGTTGCGACTCTATGATTCTGCCTTTTTTAGAAAACGGGATCCGCGTCAGCTTTTATTCCGTTTGTTATGAAAAGGGGAAATTGATTCAAAAAATCAATCAAGGGGAAAAAGCAGATATTCTTCTCGTAATGGATTATTTCGGATACATCCGAGAACAAGCGTTTGATACCATGGCGATCGTCATTCGTGATTTGACCCATGCGGTCTTTTCCCAAAAGGATGATGCTGACTTTTATTTCGGAAGCATGAGAAAATGGGCCGGCTTTTATACAGGAGGCTTTGCTTTTGCAAAAGATCAGAGATCTCTCCCATGCTATTCCGATCTTCGGGAAGCCGATATCATTCAAAAGCGAAAAAACGCGATGCTGGAAAAGGCGAAGTATATTGAGGGAACAACGGAATCCAAAGAGTATTTGAAGAAATTTTCCGAAGCAGAGGATCTTTTGGATGGCTGCTTTAACGGAGTGGCTTCTTTGCAGGATGTTTCGCGGATCCGACAGTTGGATTTTTTGTATATCAAGGAAAAACGGAGAGAAAACGCCGCCTTTCTTTTGGAGAATTTTCATGATCTTGCGGTATTTGATGAGATAGGGGAAAACGATTGTCCGCTTTTTGTACCGATTTTGCTTGATGAAAAAGAGCGTGACGGATTGCGCAGACATTTGATCAAAGAGCAGATATATTGTCCCATTCACTGGCCGCTTACAGAGCATCACTGCCTGACAGAAAAAGGAAAAGAAATCTATCAGAGAGAACTCAGCCTGGTTTGTGACCAGCGATATTCCGTAAAGGATATGGAGAGAATGGTTCTTTCCGTAAAACGATATTTGAGTGAGGTGTAAGACTTGCTGACAGTTTACACAACGAAAGATTGTGCACAGTGGGACCGCATTGTAAAAAGCTTTTCCGCTTCTGACGTTTATTATTTGAGTGGATACGTAAAGGGCTTTGAGATTCACGGAGATGGAGAAGCGCTATTGTTTTATTACGAAGGAGATCATATTCGCGGAATCAATGTGGTGATGAAGCGTGATATTTCCAATGCCCCGCAACTTTCCGAGAAATTGCCGTCAGGAGTCTATTTCGATTTTTCCACGCCTTACGGCTACGGCGGATGGATTATAGAGGGTGAAGGCGATGCTGCTGACCTTTTTGAGGCGTATTCAACTTGGTGCAGAGAGAATCATATCGTCAGTGAGTTTGTTCGTTTTCATCCCGTCATTGAAAATCAAAAATTCTGTTCCGACTATTGTGAAGTTATACAGCTGAGTAATACGGTTTGCATGGATCTTGCGTCCGAGGATGTGATCTGGGCGAATATTACCAGCAAAAACAGAAATATGATCCGAAAAGCAAAAAATAATTCTTTATCGGTGGCAACAGGGCTTACCAAAGAGCTTTTTGATGTGTTTCAAGAGATCTATAACGCTACGATGGATAAAGACAATGCCGCTGATTATTATTATTTCGGCGATGAATTCTATAAGAGCGTTCTTGAGGATTTGCATGATAATGCTTTGATCTTTTATGTAACTGCCGAAAACGGAGATATTGCCGCGGCGTCCATTATGCTCTACGAAAACGGAAAGATGAATTATCACCTATCCGGATCAAGAAGAGAATATCAAAAGCTTGCTCCTACCAACCTGTTGCTTTATGAAGCAGCACTTTGGGGAAGCGAACATGGGCTGAAGACTTTGCACCTCGGTGGAGGCGTAGGCTCGGTGGAGGACGGTTTGCTCGCTTTTAAAAAGGCCTTTTATCGCGGTGATTTGCTTACGTTTTTTATCGGCAAAAAAATTCACAACGAAGAAGTATACGCATTTCTTTTGAAATTGCGCGGCGAAGAGATCCAAAGCAATTATTTCCCGAAATACAGAGCGTGAAGCGGAGGGTTTTGATTTGAATATTATCTTTTTATCTCTTTCCAATATTGATCTGAATCAACATTCCATTTACGGAGATCTGTTAAAAGAGTTTTTGGCAGAGGGCCACAGCGTTTATGCTGTCAGCGCGCTTCAGCGCCGTTCAGGTGGTAAGACCTATCTTACCGATGATGGAAATTTTAAAAACTTGAGAGTACACACGGGAAATATTACCAAAACGAATCTCATTGAAAAAGGGATTTCCACTTTGCTTATTGAGCATCAGTTTAAAAATGCCGTGAAAAAATATTTTAAGAATGTTCATTTCGATTTGATTTTGTATCCAACGCCGCCCATTACCTTTATTGGGACAGTTTCTTACATCAAAAAGCGTGACGGCGCAAAAGCATATCTGATGCTGAAGGATATTTTCCCTCAGAACGCCGTAGACATCGGTATGATGACAAAAAGCGGCGTGAAAGGCTTGATTTATCGTCATTTTCGTAAGCAGGAAAAGAAGCTGTATGAAGTTTCCGACGTGATCGGATGTATGTCACAGGCAAACGTGGATTACGTATTAAAGCACAATCCCGAGCTTGACCCCGCCAAGGTGGAGATCCTTCCTAATACCATTGAGGCGCAACCGCTTTCCTCTACGGAAGAGGAAAAGAATGCCGTTCGCAAAAAATACGGCGTTCCTACGGATAAAAAAGTATTTATTTACGGAGGTAACCTTGGCCGCCCTCAGGGAGTTCCTTTCCTGATGCAGGCTTTGAAGGCTTGCGAGGACCACCCCGAAGCCTTTTTCCTCATTGTAGGGGACGGCACGGAATACAAAAAGTTGGAGGCATTTTTTGCAGAGGAAAAACTATCCAATGCTCTCCTCTTGAAAAGACTTCCCAAGGAGGATTACGATATTCTCGCTCTCAGCGCAGATGTGGGTATGATCTTCCTTGACCATAGATTTACGATCCCTAATTTTCCCAGCCGTCTTCTTTCCTATATGCAGGCAGGCGTTCCTGCTTTGGCTTGTACCGATCCCAATACGGACGTAGGCAAGGTCATCACCGAAGGAGGCTTTGGCTGGTGGTGTGAAAGCTGCGACACCGTTGCATTCCGCAAAGAAGTGGATAAAGCTTGTCAAAGCGATCTTGTCGCTATGGGAAAAATGGGTCGCGACTATCTTCTCCAAAATTATACCAGCAAAAACGCTTATGATATCATTGTGAAAAATATGGGAGAGAGTGAGACTGTAAACGTATGAAGGTTTTGCAGATCAATTCTGTTTGCGGTGTGAAAAGCACCGGGCGAATTTGTACGGATTTGGCTAGTCAGCTACAAAAAAGCGGACACCAATGTTTGATCGCCTACGGCAGAGAACAGGTGCCTAAAAGATATCGAGACATTTCTTATCGTATCACTTCTGATTTTGAGGTGAAGCTTGACGGGATAAAGACTCGCCTTTTGGATAATGCAGGCTTTAATTCCGCATCTGCTACGAGAAAGCTTATTAAAAAAATACGTGAATTTGATCCGGATGTGATCCATCTTCATAATCTTCACGGATATTACATAAACATAAAAATCCTTTTCGAATATTTGAAGTCTTGCAAAAAAAAGATCGTCTGGACCTTTCACGACGGCTGGGCTTTTACAGGGCATTGCGCGTGTTTTTCTTCTGTAGGCTGTGATGGATGGAAAGACGGTTGCAAGATTTGTCGCCGAAAAAATGCTTATCCCAAAAGTCTGTTTTTGAATGGTTCCGAGAAAAATTTCATTCAGAAGAAAAACTTGTTTACATCTCTTGCAAATATGACCATTGTGACTCCGTCTGCTTGGCTTGCAGGTCTTGTAAATGAATCTTTTTTCGGTTCTTTGCCTGTGCAAATAATTCATAACGGAGTAGATACGGGGCATTTTTATCCGAGAGAAACCTTGAAGACAAGAGAGAAATACTGTCTTGAAAACAAGAAGATTATTCTTGGTGTTGCTTCTGCATGGAGCAAAGGAAAAGGCCTTTTTGACTTTGTAAAGCTTGCAGAAACGCTGCCAAAAGAGTATCGTGTAGTTTTGGTTGGATTAAAAGAAGAGCAGATTGCATCTCTTCCTGAGAGTATTACGAAAATTACCAGAACCGATAGCACAGATGAATTGGCGTGCCTTTACAGTGCTGCCGAAGTCTTTGTAAATCCAACGTATGATGATAATTTCCCAACGACCAACATTGAAGCTCTTGCCTGCGGAACGCAGGTGATCACTTACGCAACCGGCGGAAGCCCCGAAACGGTGGATGACAGTTGCGGTTTTGTGGTAGCGCAAGGAGATGTGGATGGCTTAAAAAAGGCTGTTTTAAAAGCGGTAAAAGACGAAAACACCATTGCCGCTTGCATTGTAAGATCAAAACTTTTTGACCGAAGCGTGATGTGCAATGCGTATATGGAGATTTATCAAAAGAAAACTAAGTAAATACAAGAAGGCAAGGAGAATTTATGCTGTTTTTGGGTTGCTTATTTGATCGTGAATCGGAGGCGGAGTATTTATCCAAATCCAAATGCGGTCTATCAAATGCTGCAAATACCTTTCAGTGGAACTTAATTGAAGGTATCAAAGAAAACAAAGAGCCGGTCACAATCGTCAATGCATTGCCGGTCGGGGTTTATCCCAAACAGTATCGGGATCTGATTCTTCCTAATCGCACATGGGAACACAAAAAGGAAACGAATTATGAAATCGGTAGCATCAATTTTCCTTTCGTAAAGCAATATCAACGCTATCGAGCAGTAAAAAAGAAAATTTTAGAACTTCAGGACAAAGAAATTATTATTTATTCGGCGTATGAACCCTTTTTGAGAGCTGTATATTGTCTTGATCCTTCCTACAAGGTGACGGCGATTATCACCGATCTTCCGGAATTTTATGACTTGGGAAAAAGCTCTTTTTTGCATCAATTTATGCGAAAGCAAAATAATAAAAAAATTGCGCGTTATATGAAACGGGTGGATTCTTTTGTATTGTTGACGGAAGCAATGAAAGGTCCGTTGCAAGTGGAAAAGCGTCCTTATACGGTAATCGAGGGCATTTGCAACGCAAAGCCCTGCGAGGTAACGGAAACAACGGAAGAAAAGACCATTCTCTACACGGGCACACTTCACAGAAAATTTGGCATTTGTACCCTTTTGGAAGCGTTTTCCATGATCGATGATCCCGACTGCAAATTGTGGATCTGCGGCGGCGGAGATTCCCGTCAGGCGGTAGCGGAGGCTGCCGAAAAGGACAAGAGAATCACCTTTTTCGGCTACGTTACAAAGGCAGAGGTAGAAAAGCTTCAGCAAAGAGCAGCTTTATTGATCAATCCCCGCAATAACGACGGGGAGTACACAAAATACAGCTTTCCTTCCAAAACTATGGAATATATGCTGTCGGGAAAGCCTGTGGTCATGTATAAGCTTGACGGCATTCCCGACGAATATGATCCGTATCTGTTTTACGTTGACGGAACGGGTCCGGAAGCAATGCGAAATGCAATCGTTTCGTTTTTTGATCTTCCCGAAAAAACAAGAGAAGAATTCGGCAGAGCAGCTGCAGATTTTGTGTTAAGGGAGAAAAATAAGGTTGTTCAAGCCGAAAAAGTACTAAATTTAATGGAGGAAAGATGAACACAAAAAGCCATAACAGCGGTTTGTACAGCGCTTTGTTTCACGCTTCTTTGATCGGTATGCTATTGATCCTTTTTGCCTTGCCTTACAGGATCAGTGCTGTGGTAAGTTTGGGTACCGGCTTGATCGGCGGTGCCGCAATGCTTCTTTTTGTCCTTTCTTTCATGAAATATTTCGGCAACAAAAATCAAAAGGCAATGTTACTGTTTTTCCTTTTCTTTTTTGTTTTCGTTTCTCTTGTGCTGGGGGGGTCGCTTTCTTACGGCAATTTTGTATCTGCCATTTGTTTTCTCGAACTTCCCATCTTTTTGGTAGCCGCAGAGCAGGTCGCTTCCAAAAAAACAGCAAAAACCTTTTTACTCTCTCATTATTTGCTTTCTTGGTATTATATTTTTCTTTCGTTTTCCGATCGCGCTTATTTCTATGAGAATGAATTTGGCGTAACTCAGCTGGAAGAAATGACACTGGGATACCGAAACCCCAATGAAGCTGCTGTGTACCTTTTGTGTTCTATCATAGTCCTTTTTGTAGGAGTCCGTTTTTTCAAGAAGAGAATCCTATCGTTTTTCTTTGGCTTGAATGCTTTCTTCTTGTGCTATCTCCTTTATCTCACACAAAGCCGGACCGGTATCGTTTTAAGCGCGCTTATGATCCTTCTTCTCATCTTTTCAAAAAAAATAAAGAGTGGCAAGGTCTTTTGCTCTATCGCTCTTACAGTCCCCGTAATCGCAGTGTTTTTGATTATGTTTTTTTCAAAGCTTCTCGAGGAATTGCAGTTAATGGGAGATTCTCTGGATACGGGAAGAAAAGCAATTTTCGAAAGAGCGTTTCAGGATCTGGGTTTTTCGGAGTTTTTCTTTGGCGATTTCTCCGCGTTTTCTTTCACCAACCTGCATAATTTTTACATTTCCGTTTTTGCGACGGCGGGCATTCTCGGCGCGGTCTTGTTTGCTTTCTTTTTGCGTCGCGCGTTAAAAGATCGTTGGAAACAGCAAAAGGAAGTATATCAGAAGCTTGCCCTTTGCGGCACCGGAGTGCTTATTATGCAAGGCTCTATGGAAGCAGCTTTGTTCGTTGCCGGATCCGCTTACGCGATGGGATTTGTTTCCGTTTATATTCTTGCTGCCGCAGAAGAAGGAGAATAATATGAAGGTACTTCATATTAATTGCAGTGACGTAGGATCCACGGGGAAAATCATCAGCGATCTTTCCCGTGATCTGGAAAAAAAAGGCGATTTCTCTGTCCTTTGTACTCCTACGGTTAAGGGTGGCGAGGTAGAAGGACTGAAAAAGTACAAAACCTCTTTTCCCTTGGAGCAAGGGCTTTATCGCAGGATCAATTCCGTACTCGGCCTTCCTTACGGTTTTGCACCCGTTTCTACGATTCGTATAAAGAGGATCATCCAAAAAGAAAAACCGGATGTAGTGCACGTTCATTCTGCCAACGGAAATACAGTAAATCTGTATTCTTTGTTTCGTTTTTTGAAAAAAAAGAACTATGCAACGGTGGTGACCCACCACGCAGAGTTTTTCTATACCGGCTCTTGCCCTCATGCTTACGATTGTGAAAAATGGAAGACCGGTTGCGGTCATTGCCCCAGACTGTTTGCGGCTTCTCATTCTAAAATTTTCGATCGAACTGCCACGGCGTGGAAAAAAATGAAAAATGCTTTCCACGGTTTTCCTCGCTTGCATTTTGTCAGCGTTTCTCCTTGGGTGCAGTCCCGTGCGGTTCTTTCTCCTTTGGTGAAGGAATATCCTTCTACCGTCATTTTAAACGGAGTGGACGCGAAAAATACTTTTTATCCCGAAGAAAATGTGAAAAAGCCCGCAGAGTACGAGCAGTATCGCCACGTTTTTCTCCATGTTACCTCAAATTTCTCCATGAATGAAAAAGACATCAAGGGCGGCCGTTATATCTGTCGCTTGGCAGAGGAATTTCCGGACTGTCTTTTCCTTGTGGCGGGGAGAAATTCATTGAAGGAAACCGAAACATTACCGAAAAACCTCCGCCTTCTCGGTACGGTGATGAATCAGAAGGAATTGGCAAAGCTTTATTCCTTGGCAGATCTGACCGTGCTTGCCAGCGAAAAGGAAACTTTTTCCATGCCTGTGGCGGAAAGTCTTTGCTGCGGTACCCCTGTGGTGGGTTTTTGCGCAGGCGGTCCGGAATCCATTGCTTTGAAAGAGTTTTCCCGTTTCGTTCCGCACGGTGACTTTGAAGCTTTAAAGAGTGCCGTTTTGGAAATGAAAGACCAAAAGAAAACCCGGGGAGATAAAATTCGGGAAGAAGCTTTTCAGCGGTATCACTTAGATACTATGTGCAGAGAATATGAGGCTGTTTACCGAAAATTGATACAGGAAAGGGGCCTTGCATGAAGATAACGTTTTTTTCCAATTATCTGACCCATCATCAGCTGCCTTTTTGTAAGGAAATGGTGAAATTGACGGAGGGAAACTTCTTTTTTGTCGCAACAAGTCCTATAGAGGAAGAACGGCTGAAATTAGGCTATGAGGATATGAATCAAAAGGATTTTGTCGTTCGTGTCTATGAAAACGAGGAGCAAAAAGCCCGTGCGGAAAAGCTTTGCCTGGAAAGTGACGTTATTGTCCACGGCTCTGCTCCCGAAGAATATTATAAAAAGCGAGTGGATTTAAATAAGCTTGCTTTCCGCTATTCCGAAAGGATCCTGAAGAAGGGGTTGTATCAGCTTTGCTCTCCCAGGGCACAAAAGCTCATCCGAAAAAAACACTCCCAATATAGAAACAAGAATGCGTATTTGCTTTGTTCCAGCGCGTTTAGCGCAGCAGATTTTGCCCGTTTCGGAGCGTATAAAGACAAAGCGTACAAATGGGGATATTTTCCGGAAGTCAAAAAGTATGCCGACGTGGACGGCCTTTTGGAAAAGAAAAGAAAGAACTCCATTCTTTGGGCAGGCCGATTGATTTCGTGGAAACATCCCGAATATGCCATTCAAGTGGCAGAAAAACTGAAAAATGAAGGCTTGGAATTCTCCCTTCGTATGATCGGTTGCGGCGAAATGGAGGAAGAATTAAAACAAATGGTCGCGGAAAAGGGCTTAGAAAAACAAGTTTGCTTTTTAGGTTCTATGTCCCCGGAAAACGTGCGGAAGGAAATGGAAGAATCGGAAATTTTCCTGTTTACCTCCGACCGCCACGAAGGTTGGGGCGCTGTGCTTAACGAATCTATGAACAGCGGCTGCGCTGTGGTGGCAAGTCATATCATCGGCTCTGTTCCTTTTCTTATGGATCACGGAAAGAATGGTATGATCTATAAAAGCGGCAGCGTAAAAGACCTCTATA
>JAZSDQ010000016.1:0-1938 GCA_045531235.1 Eubacteriales bacterium | reverse complement strand
CACCTCAAGATATGTGTTTTCTTGTTGCTCCAAAAATCCGGAAAGCATCTTTTTTCCAATACCTTGCCTGCGATGGGTGGGAATCGTGGCGATACGCAGGATCTCACCCTCACCTTCTATGACGGTGGCGATAAGATAGCCGCAAAAGGCGCCGTCCTCAAAGGCAACAAGGCTTTTGTCAAAGGACGATGTAATCTGACTTTCAAGACTTTTTTTGCTCCAAGGATCCGAGAAGATCTCTTGTTCTGCGATTTCCACACTTGCCAGAGATTCTTTTGTCATCGGGAAAATATCAATCATAGATCAAGCCCTCTTCCATAAGAAGTTCAAGCCCTTTTTTGATGGCATCTGCCGACGCTTTGTAGGTCTCGAAGAAGCCGCCGTAAGGATCGGAAATATCTGTGGGGAATGAGATGGTCTTTTCTTGACATCCGAATTTTTGAATGAGAAGGCGCCGATGATCCTCAGTGGCAGTCACCACAAGATCCGCTTTGCTGAGAAGCTCTTTGGTCAATGGCTTTGCAAGATGGGAATCCTTTTGAATGGAAAAACATTTTTCCAAAACCTCTTTTGCGTTTCCGGACATCGGGGCGTTTAGGGTGGGAAACAGTCCTGCGGAGTCCACGGAAAGGTGTTGAAAGTTTTTTTCCTTTCCCATTTGCTTCATCAGAGCTTCGGCCATGGGACTGCGACAGGTGTTGCCTGTGCAAACAAAAAGAATGTGCATATTGTCCAAAGCCTTTCAAATACTTAAAATACAGTTTATTTTACCATATAAAATTGAAAATTACAAGGAGGGGAAACAATGAAAAAGAAAGAATGGGTGATCCTTTCTCTTTTGCTTGCGGTGGTTCTGATCCTCGGTGGTGTTGCATGGCATTTTGCTGCCCGCTATCGAGCTCAGGGCTTGAGTCTTGCAGATGAACGGGAGGGAGAATATAGCTTTAACGGAAAGCTCCTCATATCTTCCGACGGCGAACATGCCCTTTATTATAAAGCACGCGGTCGTGAGGTGTATTACTTGCTTCCTCGAAAAGAAGCATCTCTTGCTCCATATGGCTTTGAGGGGGAAACATTTTCCTATTACGAATGGTCAGAGACGAATGAGTATCTTGTGACGGACAGTGTTTATTATGCCGCGGAAGACGGTTACGAGGGATTTTGGCCTGCATGCGGACATAACAAAGCGGTCTATCTTGCGAAAGACGGTACAAAATACAGGATCCATTTGGATTCTCAGATTTCCTATCCTATGTTTGCTGATTCCATCGAGGGAGTGGATGTCTACGGAAAAGAGGTTCTTGCTTTTTCTGCCAACGCTTCCTATGCGGTTTCTCTTTCGGGAAATACGGTGACGGTTTATCATACTGATCCCATGGATGATTCTCTTCGCATTGTGGATGTTAAAACGGTGGATCTGTCACAATACGGAAGCGATGCCGTTTTCGGCGCTTTTGTGGGGAATAAAGAAGCGTACTTTCGTGTAAAAACCAAAGACGGAGAAGTTTTTGTAGCATTGGATTGCGAAAGCGGCAAAAGCGCAAAATCTCTTCTTTCCGATAAGATCCGCTACGGTGAGATCCTTTCCCGCACTTATGCGCAAATGCTGAATTTCGAAGACGAATCGGGAAAAAAGCAGATCGGCTGGGTCAATTTGATTCTCGGTACGGAGTTTTTTGCGCCTGAGAACACTCTTCCCGAGGATACCAAGCTTTTTGCCGTGTCGGGGAATGGAGGCTATGCCTTGGGAAAAAGTGAAGAAAGCGGCGAGATCTATGTGATCAGCGAAAAGAGGGTGTTTTCGCTTTCCTCGGTCCTTCGGGAAAACTGTCAGGTAACGGCAGTGGATTTCGTATATGAAAATATGCTGGCGGTTCGCTCGAAAGAGGAAAGCGGAAAGGCGTTCCTTTCTACTTACAAGATCTGTTTTTAAGCAAT
>JAZSDQ010000001.1:0-5659 GCA_045531235.1 Eubacteriales bacterium | reverse complement strand
ATATGTAATCGGATATACCAATGCATATTTAATGAAAAGCATTCTCCAATCAGCAATGGCAATACCAAAAGAAAAAATCGATCACGCAAAAACAATACATGAAATCATCGAAGAAGACCTGCCTTTTGCAGAAGCAGAAGTAGCAAAAACTTGCGAACAGGCAGCAGAAGAAGTTCTTCGCGGAAGCTCTGCACTTCTCATCGACGGATTTGAGGAAATTCTGCTGTTTGACGCCCGTCTTTTTCTCTTACGCGGACCTGAAGAGCCGGCAAACGATCGCACCCTGCGCGGACCGCACATCGGTCTCAATGAAAGTCTGATATCTAATATTGTCCAGATCAGACGTTTGCTCAGAACGGGAGAACTGGAAAGCACACGGCTTTTTCTGGGGAGCAAAGCAAAAACCGAAGTTGCAATTTTAGCAATACGCGGACGAGCCGACAAAAAAATTCTGCGAATTGTCAAGAAAAGATTAGAAGAAGCTCATATCCCTGCCCTTTCCATGACACAAGAAAGCCTTGCTTCCGTACTCTTTCCTCAAAAGGGGCTTTCCGTATTTAATCCATTCCCCAAGGTTCGTTACACGGAGCGCCCCGACGTGATCGCAGCAACACTTATGGAAGGAAAAATTGCGATCTTGTGTGACAATTCCCCTTCTGCAATTCTTCTTCCGGAAAGCGTCTTTGATTTTTTCGAGGAGGCAGACGATTATTACTTTCCTTCCGTCACTGCAAGCTATTTGCGGATCGTCAGAGCTTTTATTTTTCTTGCATCCATATTCACCGTTCCTATATGGCTACTGCTTGTATCGATGGAAAACAGTCTTCCGGATACCTTCAGTTTTATCCTGGCCGAGGGGGATTATTCAGTACCTCTTTTTCTTCAATTCCTCATCATAGAAATTGCTATGGACGGCTTGAAAATGGCATCTTTAAATACGCCCGCAACGCTTTCCGGATCCTTTTCGGTCATTGGAGGTCTTCTTTTGGGAGAATACGCCGTAAAAAGCGGGTGGTTCGTTCCACAAACAATCCTATATTCCGCTTTTTCTGCCATTGCAAATTTTGTACCCACCAATTATGAATTAGGATACAGTTTCAAATTCATTCGAATGTCCCTCATTCTATTGGTAGAATTTTTCGGGGTGTGGGGTCTGATCCTCGGCACGGCACTTTGGCTTATTATTCTCGGAACAACCAAAAGCCTTGGAGGAAAAAGCTATCTTTATCCTTTTCTGCCTTTTCACGGCAAAGGCGTATTAAAAATCCTTTTCCGCACACAAAAAGGGCGAGAAAGAGAGCTATAAGGGGAAAAATTTTGCCGAAAACTCTCGCTTTCGGCAAAATTCAAAGTTCATATTCTATTATTTGATCACTCAGCAGTAGCTTCTTCTGCAGGAGCCATATACTCAGCATTTTCTGCTACGATCTCTTCCTCTGCTGCTTCGTTTTCCTTCTCAATCAAAGAGCGCATAGAGAGGCTGACTCTGCGATCCTCATAGTTGATGTCAACAACCTCAACCTGAACCTCATCGCCTACCTTGAGAACTTCAGCAGGATTTGCGATCTTATGATCTGCAATCTGAGAGATGTGGATCAAGCCGTCAATACCGGGGATCAATTCAGCAAATGCACCGAAGGTGGTAAGGCTAACGATCTTTACGGTTGCGGTATCGCCTGCATTATACTTTTCGGGAAGAATTTTCCAGGGGTTAGTATCTTCCGTCTTGTAGCCGAGGCTGATTCTGCGAGTTTCAGGATTGATTTCTTTAACAAATACAGTAATTTCATCACCAACACTGACAACTTCGGAAGGATTCTTGATCTTCTTCCAGGAAAGTTCAGTAATGTGAACCATACCATCTACACCGCCGAGGTCAACAAATGCACCATAGGAAGTCAAAGATTTAACGGTACCGGTATAAACCTTATCTACCTCAACCTCTGCCCAGAACTTCTCTTCCAGAGCTTTTCTTTCTTCACGGAGAACTTCGCGAATGGAAGCAACAGCTCTCTTTCTGGCAGGATCAATCTCAATAATTCTGAAAGCAACTTCCTGACCGAGCATGGGATCAAGGCTTGCTCCTTTTGCTGCGCCGGTAAGACTTGCAGGAACAAAATAGCTCTGCAACTCATCGGATACCAAAATGCCGCCCTTGATTACGGAAGAAACCTTGCCGTTGAGGGTCAGTTTGTTTTCATAAGCTTCCTGGATCTTAGCCCAGCCGGCACGAGAATCTACTCTCTTCTTGGAAACCTGTACAGTTCCTTCGGGATCATTGAACTTCTGCACAAGAACAGTAACCTCATCGCCCACTTTGAAGTTTGCAGGAAGATCGGATTCACTGTCTGCTACTTCGCCGGCAGGCAAAATACCGGTATGCTTAATGCCAAGATCGATATGTACTTCGTTGGTAAAGACGCTGGTAACAACGCCGGCAACTTCTTCTCCTGTTCTGATGGTTTTAAATGATTGGTTGAGCATTTCCTCAAAGCTCATTTCGTCGTTTTTGATTTCCGACATGGTTTTGATTACCTCCTTGATTACACTGTCCGGAGTAGAAGCTCCCGCTGAAACCCCAACAGTCATTTTCTTTTTTAATAAGTGGCGCGGCAACTCAGCCGCATTCCTGATATGAACGGTCTGGCAAAATTTTTCACTGACCGAAACCAGTTTTTTTGTGTTGCTGCTGCTCATTCCGCCTACGATTACCACAAGATCTGACTTTTTTGCAATATCACAAATATCCTTTTGGCGGATTCCCGTTACATTGCAAATGGTATCGTAAAAGGTGAGTTCTGAGAAAACAGCTTTAGCGCTGTTGCAACATTTCTCCCATTCCGAAACACTATGCGTAGTCTGAGAAAGAAAAACATGGCGCAGCTCTTTGGGCGCATTCTTTTCGTAAATTCCCAATTCATTGGCAGAATTGACAACCACAACCGGCATTTTATCCGCGCAGCTGACAATTCCCTTGACCTCGGGATGTTCCGGGTCACCAAGCAATACAAAAACAATCTTTTCCTTGTTTTGAAGGGCTTCCGCTTCTTCTTTTAAAACAATATCGTGGATCTTTTTTACAAAGGGACAGGTAGCGTCAATATAGGGGATCCCCTTTTCTTCCAGCTGTTTTACGGTACTGCGAGGTACCCCGTGTGTGCGAATGAAAACCAAAGAATCCTCGCGAGAAACACCGTCCAATTCCTCGGCAGAAAGATTGATCACACCGCGACGCTTCAGGTCATCGTTAAAATCTTCGTTGTGAATGATATGACCTAACGTATAGATCTTCTTTTCACCGTGGGCAATCTCATTTTCAAGAAGTTCTACGGCACGGCGAACACCAAAACAAAAGCCTGCATAGCGAGACAATTCGATATTCATTTCTTCATGCTGCGAGCAGCTTCCTCCAAGTGACAGATCTCATCATAAAGCTGATCACTCACTGCAACTGCTTTCGCCTTCAAACCTTCCGCATTTTCTGCTTTAAAATCACAGATCTCGCCAAATTTGATATAAGTCTTTCGGAAAGGGCGAACCTTATAATTTTTGGAATAAATGCCGACAGGCATAATTTTTGCACCGGAAAGAACGGAAAGCATCCCTGCACCAGCCTTAAAATCTTCTTTTTTCAAAGCATAGCGACAACGGGTTCCCTGAGGAAAAATAGAAAGAATCGCTCCGTTCTTCAACTCTCTCACAGCTTGACGAAGCTTTGCGGCATCTCCGCCGCTACGAGAAAGAGGGATCACACCACAACCAACCATCCATTTTCCGATAATGGGACGGGTGAAAAGTTCTTCCTTTGCCATAAAAGTCATAGGCTTCGGAAGTAAAATCGCCAGGAACAAAGGATCAAAGAATGAGATATGATTCGGACAGATAATGAGTCCTTCTTCCGGAAGTGTTTCCGGCAAATTTTCATAGCGAACGGGAAACACAAAGCGGATCAACGGCCCAAGCGTCCGCACCAAACGGTCGTAAAGGGTCATATTTCCTCCTATGAAAAAAATCAAATACATTATATTATACAAATAGCGAAAAGTCAAGGAAATACAAGGACTTTTTCCATATTTTTTGCAAAAAAATCGTGAAAAAATTTCTACAAAAAGTAATCTTTTTTCATACTTTACATTTTTCCCTCGCTAACTCTCATTTCCGCACGTCTTCTTGTTCTACGATAACTGAAAAATTGAGCAATGGATGCAAGCCCCCACGAAATGGGAAACGAAATGTAAATCCAGGTCGCCTTTTGCGGCAAATGAGGAAATACAAAAAGAATCCAAAAGAGTCTGGGAAGGACAGTAAAAGCAACGGAAACGAGAGTGGGAATCACCGTTTCTCTCATTCCCCTTTGGCAAGCAGAAAACATCTGCTGAGGAGCGTTGAGCATTACACCCCAAACGAAGAGTATCAGCTTTTCCACACCGTACGGAATGATCTCGGGATCATTGGCAAAGATTCCAACGTAAAACGAGGGATTTGAAGACACGATGAGGGCGATGACAAAGTAAAACCCCTCTGCAAATAAAATTCCTCGCCAAAGCATTTGATCCACGCGCTTTAGTTTCCCTGCTCCGTAGTTTTGAGCTGCAAAGGTTACGGAAGCAGTCCCCATACTTCCGCCCACAGTATTGATGATATTCGTAACGCTGTTGCAGGCTGCGATTCCAGCGACAGCCTTGGCACCGAGGCTGTTCAAGGCAGAAGTGACCGTAACATTGGCAACGCTGAACAAGGTGCTGTTCAACCCCGTGGGAATTCCAACCTTAAGAATACTGAAAAACTCTTCTTTGAAAATACGAATATCCTTCAGCTTCACATCAAAGCCGTTTTTGGAATTAAAAACAATAGAAAGTACGACCGATGAAGATACGATCTGTGAAATTACGGTAGCAACGGCAACCCCCACTTCGTCCCAGTGGAAGCAAATTACAAACACAAGATTTAGGGAGAGATTCACCAGGCCGGAAACAGTTAAAATATACATCGGCCGCTTGGTATCACCGAATGCGCGAAGAATGCCCGCGCCGGAATTATAGATCAGTGCAAAGAATTTTCCGATGAAAATGATCCGCATATACGCAACAGCATGATCCAAAATTTCGTCAGGAGTTTTGAGAAGAACGAGTAACGGTCTTGACAAAAAATTTCCTGCAACAGCAACGAAGATGCCTGCGCACATAGCAAAAGCAAGGGCAGTGCGAACGGAACGATTGAGCTTATCCTTGTTCCCCGCACCGTAATGGTTACCGCAAACAACCGTCGCGCCTGCGGAAAGGCCGACAAACATATTTAAAATCAGCGTAGTAATACTGCCGCAAGCACCAACAGCGCCAAGGGTAGTTGCACAATCACGGGAAAAATTGCCTGCAACAAAAAGATCGGCAGAGTGATATAACTGCTGAAACAAGGATGAAATCATCAACGGAACGGCAAATTTTATAAATTTCAAAAAAATCGGTCCGTTCGTCAGATCCATTGTATGCTTTCGTGCCATAACTTACGCCTTTCTTTAATGTCAAGCCTGATGGAAGCAAAATACCGCTAATTCGCAGCACCTTCCGATGCAAAGGTTTTGATACATTTTCTTCTGGCAAACCAATAGGATACCATCTGTGCAAGCGTAGCAAGCGCCCAAGAAACAGGATAACAAAGG
>JAZSDQ010000090.1:0-3672 GCA_045531235.1 Eubacteriales bacterium | reverse complement strand
CGCGAATTACACGAAGCACCTCTCCGGTGAGTGCCGGGTCCAAAGCACTGGTAGGCTCGTCAAAACAAAGAATATCCGGATTCAACGCCAAAGCTCTTGCAATCGCCACACGTTGCTGCTGTCCACCGGAAAGTTCACACGGATAGGCATTCTTTTTCTCCAAAAGACCTACTTGGGCAAGCAACCCTTCTGCATGAGCAACTACGTTTGCAAGTGCTTCCTTCATCTCTTCCTTCGTAATTTTTTTCGCCTTATAAGCATCCTTTATCTGCAATTCCTCTGCCAACGTTACATTGTGCAACACATTGTACTGAGGAAACAGGTTAAAGGACTGGAACACCAACCCAAAGTGAAGTCGTGTCTCACGAATCTCTTTTTCGTTTAATTTATGTACATCCTCTGCATCAAAGATGCATTCGTCATTTACAAAAAGCTGTCCGGCATCCGGGGTTACCAGGAAATTGAGACAACGAAGGAGCGTCGTCTTACCGCTTCCCGAGGAACCGATAATGGCAAGGACCTGCCCCTGCTCCAAAGAGAAGGAGATGCCTTTTAATACCTCGGTCTTGCCGAAGCTTTTGGTGATGTCCTTGACTTCCAGCATTTTCATCACGCCACCTCCTTAAGCATTATAGTAGGACAGCTTCTTTTCCACTCTGCCAAGGAGAATGGTAAGAATTCCTACAAAAATAAGATAGAATACAGCGGAATAGAAAATGGGCCAGATAAGGGCATTGGAATTTGCCATACGCTTTGCAACAAAAATGATTTCGGGAATGGCAATGGCGTTGGCAAGGGCGGTATCTTTTACAAGGGTGATGATCTCATTAGACATTGCGGGAACAATACGCTTTACCACCTGTGCCAAAACAACCTTGAAAAAGACCTGGGTTTTGGTCATACCGAGAACGTAGCCCGCTTCGTACTGACCGCGGGAAATACTTTCAATACCGCCACGGAAAATTTCGGAAAAATAGCAGGCATAGTTAATCACAAAGGCAAGGAGAACGGCAACGAAACGGCCGTACCATAAAAGCTCAATGCTCTCCCCTGTTTCTTTCATTTTTGCCAAGGTAGCCTCAAGATCGATCTGATCAAAAATGCTCATGCCTTCGCTTCCCAAAAGGCCGGGAAGATAATAGATCAAGAAAATGAAAAGCATCAGCGGAATACCGCGAATGATCCAGATAAAGATTCTGCTGGGAACGCGGATCACGCTAAGTTTGCTCATAGAGCAAAAGGAAAACAGCAGACCCAAAGGGATCGCAAAAAGGAGTGTTCCCAAGAATAAGAGGAACGAAATACCAAAGCCTGCGAGAAGGTCTTCGGTGATGGTTAAAAAGCTCATAAAATATCCTTCCGTAACGCAGAAAACTGCAAGGCAAGAAATCTTGCCTTGCATTGTTTTCATAAAAAACTTTTTCGCTTAGATTTACTTCTGATCAGCAAAATCGGTGATGGCAGTGTTGGTCAGATTGTACTTTGCAGCAATGGTAGCGATGGTGCCGTCTGCGCCGAGAGCTTCCAGAGCGCCGTTCACCTTAGCGGTGAGATCGCTGCCTTTTTTGAAGCCGATCGCGTAGTATTCGCCTTCGCTCTCAATGGTTTCAACAATAGCAAGATCGGTATAATCACCCTTGCCGATGTTAGCCTTTGCAAGCTGAGCATCGAGAACTGCAAAGCTTACGGTACCGAGAGCAAGATCCTTCAAAGCATCCATCTGAGCGGTAACACCCTTCTTGATAGCGCCGGTGAGCTTGGTGGTAAGGAAGGTATCGCCAGCGGAGGAATTCTCTACTGCGCCAACCTTGCCTGCAAGAGATTCAATACCGGTTACGGTTGCGGCAAAATCAGCTTTCGCAACGATAACCTGTTCGTTGGTCATGTAATTGTAGGAGAAGTCAACCTTCTCTGCACGGGCAACGCCGTCATCATCGGAGGTGTTAGCGGTAAAGCCGTTCCAGATGCAACCGATCGCGCCGGAATTCAGATCGGCATACTTGTTATCCCAGTTGATTTCTCTGAAAATGGGAGTGTAGCCAAGCTTTGCAAAAACAGCTTCTGCAAGTTCGGTATCAAAACCGACGAGCTTACCGTTTTCGGTGTAGTTCATAGGAGCGTAATCGGTATAACCGACAACGATCGTCTTGGCTTCTTCCTTGGTTTCTTCTTTGGTTTCTTCCACGGTAGCAGTTGCGTCTTCCGCGGTTTCCGTCTTCTTTTCTTCTGCTGCGCCGCAGGAAGCCATCACAAATACCATGGAGAGGATGAGCATAACTGCGAGAACAGATCTCATAAGCTTTTTCATTTTCTTGTTTCCTTTCTTGATGCAGGGTTTCTTTTACTTTACTCTGCTAAAGTGTTAACATTGTAACACAAACGTTTGTAATTGTCAACCACTTTTGGAAAATATTTTTTCTTTTTCTTATAATTACGGATTCTCTACTTTCACAAGGAGAAGTCTTCCCTCTCTCAAAGTGATTCTGGCATTCTTCCCCGCGAGAACTTCATTACTGATGCCGAACTGATATTCACAGGGGATAGAGCCGTTTTCCAAAGGGAATTTTGCATTTTCCACGGTAATACCGCGAGCATCGCCTGTAATATTCAACAGAGAAAAATAAGGATATTTGCTTTCTACGTATTTCGGCTCTTGGGAAACGATCTCCATCACAGAATAATCATCTGCAAGCCTTGCGTTCTTTCCCTCTTTCTCCAACATCAAAAGGACAGAAATATTGCAGAGAGTATGATCCAATCTTCTGCCGGCGGCGCCAAGAAGAAGAAATTCTTCAAAGCCGCGGCGGATTCCCTCTTTGGCGGCAAAAACGGTATCGCTGTCATCCTTTTCCCTTGGAAGAACAATGGTTTCCACAGGAAAATCAGGCTTCGCGTGAGAATCGAAATCTCCCACCACAAGATGGGGAGAAATACCCAGAGGCGCCATGTGCTTCAATCCGCTGTCGCAAAAAATATAAAAGTCATTTTGGGAAAGCTCTTTTCTTATTTTTTCATAAGACCCAATATCGGCGCCGCCGATAATGACACAACGTTTCATAGTTTTCCTTTCCATCAAAAGCGCACGAAGGCTTTTGCAATCTTTTTGGCGATCTTATAGATCGGACCTTCCAGCTCCTTTGAAGCCTCTTTTAAGCATTTACGAATGGCAATGCTCTGTGGACAATGCTGCTCGCATTTTCCGCAGGAGATGCACTGCGATGCAGAGGTGGTATTTTTTCTAAGGGCGGTGCACATAAAATATTCCACAAGTCCCCAGAATTTATTTTCGGAATAAATGCGGTTATAGGCGGAAAAAGTACCGGGAATATCCACTTTTTTCGGACAGGGCATACAGTATCCACAGCCGGTACAACCCACCTTCATTCCCGAATTGATGGCAGAAACCACTTTCTTCAGGAATAGGTCTTCTTCCTCGCCAAAATCTCCTACCGAGGCATCGGAAGCTTCCGCAATATTCTCTTTCAGCATTTCCATAGAATTCATTCCCGAAAGAACCACCGTTACCTCCGGCTGATTCCAAAGCCAACGGAAAGACCAGGCCGCGGGAGAAAGAGCGCGAGGGTGAGAAGCGAACAGATCCTTTGCTTCTCGGGAAAGATTTTTTACAAGCTTTCCGCCGCGAAGGGGTTCCATGATCATGACGCTAAGGCC
>JAZSDQ010000074.1:0-4418 GCA_045531235.1 Eubacteriales bacterium | reverse complement strand
GTTATTGACCAAGCGATCCACTACTTTAATTACATCAGACCTGTTCGTAAACTTAACAGAAAACCACCAGTCCAATATCGCATTGAACTGGCGGCTTAACTTTTTCTTTTTTTTGTGTCTACTAACTATTGACTAGTTCACAATAGCGGTCTTTTTTATTTATTTTTTCATATCGGTAACGATCTCAATGAGGCGATTTGTCAGCTTTTCCGTTTCGCCTGCAGGAAAATGACAGATGTCACATCCATAGCCACCGTGATGGAAGGCTTTGATGGTAGGCATATAGCCGCCTCGTCCGTTGGTATAACCCAGAACGAAGGTCATTTCGAAGGGGCTGGTCGCTCTGACGTGCATACCAACTTCATCGTAAGGCTCGTTGGGGGTATGGACGATGCACACGTCACCAAAGGAAACGGCACCGATGTTGAGGATCTCGGTTTTCGGCATTTGGGAGCGGCGGACAATCGCATTGGCGTGATAGGTAGAATTGAATCCTTTGGATTTCGCAAACTCTCTTGCTTCATTCAAATCTTTTGCCGTTTTGACAAATTCCATTACCTCCGTTGCCTGAGGAACCAGATCATCCGTCCTATGGTTGATCTCGCCTTCATAGCCTTCTCTGAAAATGCGGATCTTATCGGCATTTACGGGGCGCATATTGGCAAGGATCGGTTTGATTCCTTCTGCCAAGCCTTCACCGACAGTGATATAGGAAGGCTTCATTCTCTCGCTCTTTAAACGGGAGTGTGAATTCAGATTTCCCGCACAGCCCTGATAGAAAGCACAAAGAACGTCGTGCTCTTCCTCCACCTTGTTGCGGAATACATCTACGAGGTCAGATGCAAGATCCAATTTGGCAGCGCCACCGGTACGGTGGGGATGGGCCTGCCAGTTGACCATAACCACATCTTTTTTATCTTCTCTCACCCAGCGGATCACCTGCATGGTATGATCGGCTTCCGTTTCGTGAGCAACGGCTACGTTATTTTTGAAATCGCCGAAGTTGTCACCGCCATAAGTACCGTTAGAGAGGAGGTATCTGCGAACGTAGTTATATCCGAGAACCTGCCCGGCGCCGATGGTAAGCTGAGCCGGAGAGAGATCGGCAAGAGCTTCGGGAACGACAGCTACAATCTTGTCGCAAAGGTAACGCTTGTATTCGTCAATGGAAGGCAAATCCAGAGTAAGGGCGGGAGCAGAGTGAGTATGGGTACTGTTAAACAGAATATTTTCCACGGGAATTTGATAATTCTTTTCAATGCGAGAAGCACATTCTGCTACCAATTGGGGCGAAAATCCGGTTTGGTCCAAATTGAAAAACAAAACAGTCTTTTCTCCGTCATTGACAGCTACACAAATTGCATAAAGAGGATTGAGAACGTTATTATGAATTCTTTTTTCAGGTAAGCCATAACCTCCGAGAGGTACGGGCTTTTCCGGCGTCGTATCAATTTTGGAAAAACCAACTTTCATTTCGATGCTCATCATAACCTCCAAAAATTAATCTTATGGTCATTATAATGCTTTTCTCCTGTTTGTCAACAAAATAGGAAGCAAAAAAGCAATTTTGGACCAAATTCAAATTTAGACGATCTTTTTTCAAAGTTCGCCGTTAATCGTATTTCCAGATCTTCTGTTTTCTTTTATAAAGACCGCTTTCCAGGCCGTCCAGAAATGCAGACAAGGTATAGAGGCGGTATTCACCGAATACAACGTCACCGTTTCCAAGATACAGCTTTTTGGTACCTTGCAAACCGAGAACATCCTTTGCCACAGGGTAGAACAAAAGAACCGTTTCAGCTCCCATCGGTGCTTTTTCCGTCAGATCAATGGGAACGATCTTGCTTCCCAGGTCCAGATTAAATTCGTTGATTCTCGCGCGTACTCTGCCACCTGCAGCCCGAAAAAGACGAAGTTTGCGATGGACATAAAGCTCGGTAGGAGAAGCAAAAAAATGCTCCCGATGACGGTGCCTTGTAGAGAGAAGGGCCACGTAATATGTTTTTTCTTTGTATTTACAAATAAAATCAAAGCCCTTTTGCCCCTGAAAAATGGTGAGAATCGGATTCCGAAGCCAGGTGATTTCTGCGCCGTTTTTCTTTTGGAGACAAAAAAGCTTCCACATTAGCTGCAGACGCTTGCGGATCTGACGGCAGTAGGAAAAAAAGAGAATGAAAAATCCCACGATTGCCGCGACAATCAATTCTGTAATCACATCGTCCCTCCTCTCCTACTTTCATTATAAAAAAACGAAAAAGATCTGTCAAGAAAACAGACCTTTTCACAAAATCACATGATCACATTTGCTTTCAACGGAAAACGTTTCAAAATATTTTTGTTCCAAAGGGATCCAGTGCTTTTGAAACATAGCAAGCTTTTCGGGAGAGCGCTTTTTCAATCGTTCCATTTGAATTTGCGGGGAAACCTTAATAAAAAGCGCAAGATCATAGTATTTTCCAAAGGCGGGATGCAAGGAATAGCTTCCCTCAACGATCCAGAGCTTCTTTTTTGAAAAAATAACAGGATCACTCAGGGTCATTGTACCGCAGTCAAAGGGGCGGTAAGACGAAAATTCTTCTTTTTGCAAAGGAAAAATCACTTCTTCCAAAAAGCGTTCACGATCCAGATTCCCACCGGGCTCAGCAAATCTTTCCGCCGTTCTCTGTTCGGGGCGAAGGAAGAAATCGTCCGTGTGAATAAGATTTCCGTCAAATTCCAAAGCAAGCTTTTCTGCAAGCGTCGTTTTTCCCGAAGCACAAGGCCCGTCCATGGCAAGAATGACTTGCTCTTTCTCTAGCAAGAGCTTTTTCAGAGTTTTTTTCCACATAATATTTACCACTTCTTCAAAAGGGGTGATACTCTCTTATACAAAAGCACGCTGATCAGAGAACAAACAATACCTTTGGTCAGATTAAAAGGAACCGTGGCGAACAAAACAAGGGTTTTCAGATCCCGAATTGCAGGAATTACGCTGCTTGCCATTCCAAGCACTTTATCCATTCCGAAAACTGCCGCATAGGCAGGGATCAGAAGAAAATAATTGAGAAGCGCCGAAACAACAGTCAGTGTCAAAAGGCCGAAAGCAATTCCGAGGAGAGCTCTTTTGAAGGTCTTTTTTCTCTGATATAAAAAGGCGGCAGGAAAAACGAAGGCAACGCCCATTAAAAAGTTTGCAAATTCACCTACAAAAGCCGTAATGCTGCCGTTTACGGAAATATTAATGAGCTGTTTGATGGCTTCAATCAGTATAACCGCCCAAGGGCCGAGGTGAAAGCCGCCGATGAGAACGACCACATCGGAAAGGTCCATTTCATAAAAACCCGGAAAGATCGGCAACGGCACAGTAAATAAATTGATGACACCTGCAAGTGCTGCGATCAAGGCAATTTTTGTAATTTTTGGAATCCACGCTTGTTTCTTCATAATTCCTCCGAAAAAAAAGCGCCCCTGCAAAATGCAGGGGCGCCAAAGGTCGTAACTGTGTTACGGATTGATCTTCTCTCATCCGGACTTTACCGTCGGTATGGGAATTTCACCCATTCAGCTTGCGCTCGTGGACTTTACCACCGGTGCGGAATTTCACCGCCCCCTGAAGATCGGTATTCAATTAGGCAATAACCTCGGTAACGACACCGGAACCAACGGTTCTACCGCCTTCGCGGATAGCGAAGCGGAGACCCTTCTCAATAGCGATAGGAGCAATCAATTCAACGTTCATATCAACGTTGTCGCCAGGTGCGCACATTTCAACATCCTGGGGAAGGGTGATAACACCGGTAACGTCAGTAGTTCTGAAGTAGAACTGGGGTCTGTAGTTGTTGAAGAAAGGAGTATGACGGCCACCTTCTTTTTCGGTGAGAACGTAAACCTGACCAACAAACTTGGTGTGAGGAAGAATGGAACCGGGTTTTGCAAGAACCTGACCTCTTTCGATCTCCTTCTTGTCAACACCGCGGAGCAGAACGCCTACGTTGTCGCCTGCTTCAGCATAGTCGAGGAGCTTACGGAACATTTCGATACCGGTAACAACGGACTTTCTGGTTTCCTTCAGACCTACGATTTCGATTTCGTCGGAAAGCTTCAGCTGGCCACGCTCTACTCTACCGGTAGCAACGGTACCACGGCCGGTGATGGAGAATACGTCCTCAACGGGCATCAGGAAGGGCTGGTCAGCCTTACGGTCGGGAGTAGGAATGTAAGAGTCAACCTGCTCCATAAGCTCAAGGATGGGAGCGTACTCGGGAGCGGAAGGATCGGTGTTAGCGGACTCGAGAGCGTCTCTAGCAGAACCCTTAACGATCGGAATATCGTCGCCGGGGCACTCGTGCTTGGAGAGAAGCTCACGGATCTCCATTTCAACCAGCTCGAGGAGCTCTTCGTCGTCAACCATGTCGCACTTGTTCATAAATACAACGATT
>JAZSDQ010000100.1:0-10637 GCA_045531235.1 Eubacteriales bacterium | reverse complement strand
CGTTTTTAAACGCTGTTTTTCTTTTGCTGTTTTGGAAGGATCACGGTGAAAACGGAGCCTTGCCCCACTTCGCTTCGCACGGAAAGGGATCCGCCGCAAAGTGTACATACTCTTTTTGCGATACAAAGGCCCAGTCCGTTGCCTTTTTCTCCACGGGAAGAATCTGCCTGATAGTATTTGTCGAAAATATGCTCCATTTGCTCTTTTGTCATGCCAATGCCGCTGTCCCGAACGGTAACGGCAACGCTTTCGTTGTTTGCCTTGGCATGGATTCCGATTTTACCGCCCTTGGGGGTGAATTTTACTGCGTTGGCAATGAGATTTGTCCAGACGTGGCCCAGCATATCGGCATTTTGTTCCACGGTAATGGGCGGTAGATCAATTTCCAGTTCCAGTTCCTTTTCCGTCCATTCTTTTTCCAAAAGTAAAATGGAATCCTGTAGCTGTTCATCCAGACGGTAAGGCTTTTTATCGGTGACGATCTCCTGATTTTCGTATTTGGAAAGAAGGAGGATATTAGAAGCCATATTGGTCAGTCTTTCCGATTCGGAGATGATGATATCGCAGTACTGATTTCGCTCTTCCTCGGAAAGCTTGGGATTTTTTAATTGCTTGGCAAAGCCCTTCATGGAAACGATGGGCGTTTTGAATTCGTGGGAAAAATTGCGGATAAAATCGTTGCGGAAGATTTCAATACTGCCAAGCTCTACCGTCATAGCGTTAAAGCTGTTTACCAATTCCAGCATTTCACCGCTGACTTTTTCCGTGGGAATTCTCACGGAAAAATCGCCCTTTGCCACCTTTTCCGTTGCTTCGATGAGATTTTCCACGGGGCGAATGATTTTCGGCACGAAGACCATCTGAAATACCGAGGAAAGAATATTGGCAACGATAATGACGATCAGCGGCATCCATACCGTCGCAAAAAACGCTGTGGGCAAAAGTCTTGCGGCGCGGAGAATGGCAAAGCACATTGCCGTAAGAAAGCCGGAGGACAGCATCACTGCCACCGTCAAAAGATTGATCAAGTTTCGGATTCGGTAAGGTTTGTGAATTTTAGCCATTTTTCTTTACCGCCTTGTAGCCAAGTCCGCGAATCGTGGTGATCTCAAAGTCGGGGTTGTTTTCAAAACGGTCGCGGAGCCTGTGAATATGTACGTCTACCGTTCTTTCGTCGCTTTCTGAATCCATACTCCAGATCTCATCCATCAAAGCTCTGCGGGTGAAGATCTTGCCTGTATAGGAAAGGAGTTTGAAAAGCACAAGGAATTCTTTTTGTGGAAGAAATTCAGTACCATCGGGAGTGGTTACGGAGAGGGAATCAAAATCCAGAACCGTGCTTCCCACTTCAATTTTTCGGGATGCATTGATGCGGCTTCTGCGAAGAAGGGCTGCTACGCGAAGAAGCATTTCTTCTTCGTCTACAGGCTTTGTCATATAGTCGTCCGTACCTGCAAGAAAGCCTTCCCGCTTATCCATTCTTCCTTCCTTGGCGGTGATCATCAGAATGGGAATATTGCAATCGGTTTCGCGAAGGGTACGGGAAAACTCAAGACCATCCATACGGGGCATCATTACATCAAGAAGCACAAGGTCCACGTGCTCGTGGTCCATCTTCTCCAAAGCGTCTATTCCGTCTTTGGCGGGAATGGGGGAATAGCCGTTTTGCTCTAAAATTTTGCAAAATAAAAGTCTGGTGTGGGGATCGTCTTCTACTACCAAGATCTGAAACATATCTGCCTCCATGGTATCTTAATTTGTTCCATTGTAACGAATCAATATAAACAGAATGTAAACTTCGGTAAAAAACTTGCCTATTTTTTCATTTTTTGCTAAAATCTGTTCATTGAATGAAAATGAGGTACAGAAATGAAAGCGGTACTTTTTGATCTTGACGGCACCCTGCTTGATACCTTATTCGATCTTGCCGATGCTGTCAATTATTCCTTGGAAAAGCTTGGTTTCCCTCGCCGCAGCACCGAAGAGATCCGCGCTTTTGTGGGGAACGGTATCGGTCGGCTTCTGAGCTTATCTCTTCCCGAGGATAAAAAGGACGCTATCCATGAGATCCTGCCGATTTTCCGCGAATATTACGGGATCCACTCAGAGGACAAAACATGCCCGTACGAAGGGATCCTTTCTTTGCTTGACCGCTTGCACGAGGAAGGCTACGCTTTGGCGGTCATTTCCAATAAGCATGACGCAGCGCTAAAGAAGCTTGTCAAAAAGAATTTTCCCCAAGTGCAATTTGCGGTGGGGGAAAGAGAGGGAATCTGCCGTAAGCCCTCTCCCGATTCTGTGGAAGAAGCCATCTTGCAGCTTGGTGTTCATAAAAACGAGGTTCTCTACGTGGGTGACTCCGAGGTGGATGTGGAAACCGCCGCCAATGCAAAGATCCCCTGCATTGCCATGACCTGGGGCTTCCGTGACAAAGAGGAGCTTGTAGCCGCAGGAGCCAAGTATCTTGCCGATAATGCTGATGAGCTGTATGACTGGATTCACAAACTGATTTAAGTGAAAAAGAAACCGTTTCCATTTGGGAAACGGTTTCTTTCTTTGTTTCAATAAACTTTAGTTCTTTTCTTTACCGTAGATTCGACGGGAGATGGACTCCATTCGGTTATCCAGCGTGGCGGCAGCCTCGGCGCACTCTTTTAATTCGTCTACAATACCATCAGGGATCCGAACGTCTTTTTTATATCGGATTTTGTGCTCCAGACTTGCCCACCAGTCCATAGAGATTGTTCGGAACTGCACTTCCACTTTCATTCTCTTTTTTTCATCGTGAAGAAAGATCGGGATCTCAACGATGAGGTGGAGACTGCGGTACCCATTGGGCTTAGGATTGGCGATATAGTCCTTTTTTTCCACCAGAGTAATATCGTCCTGCCTTAAAAAAGCATTGGCGAGAGTGTAAATATCGCTGGGAAAGCCGCAAATGATTCTTACGCCGGCGACATCGTTCAAGTTTTGCTCGATATTGTCTACGGTCAAAGGCTGATTTAATCTTGCCATTTTATCGCCGATGCTTTCCACGGATTTCAGTCTTGTTTTTATGGTTTCAATGGGGTTGCGGTCATACTCTAAGGACAGTTCTTCGCTCAAAACGTGAAATTTGGTCTCTACTTCCATCATCGCACATTTGTAATATGCCATTAGTTCTTTATAGGGGGCGGCGTATGATTTGATCCATTGCGTGATTTGCTTTTCCGGAAGCACCGATAACAGCATACGATTGAGATTTTCTTGACTATTGTATGGATTCATAATCTTATCCTTTCCAATTCGAACGGATCCGTAAATCAATGATAACACAAAGCACTGAAAATTACAAGGATATAACAAGGACGTCAGGGGTTTACTCTGTGACGGTTTTGTGTTATAATGCCCTTGAAACGGAGGCTTTTTATGACCAAAATTATTTTTATTTGCCACGGAAATATTTGCCGCAGCACCATGGCGGAGTTTTTGTTCCGCGATATGATAGAGAAAAAAGGTGTAAGCGATCGCTTTGAGGTGATCAGCCGCGCCACCAGCACGGAGGAACTGGGAAATCCAGTGCACCCCGGTACTCGTCAGGTGCTTTCACGCCTTGGCATATCCACCGCAGGAAAATACGCTCAGCGCATCACCCGCGAGGAGTGCGACGAGTGGGATATGCTCATTGTGATGGATCGGAACAATCGTAGAAATCTTGCGCCGTTTATCGGCAACAACGGACACAAGGTCACCACGCTCCTTTCCTATGCAGGGCTTGACAGAGATATTTCCGATCCTTGGTACACAGGCAATTTTGAAGAAACCTACGAGGATGTAAAAATGGGCTGCGAGGCTCTTTTGAAACAGCTTCTTACAAAATGACAAAAACGGAAACGCCTTCCTTGGAAGCGTTTCCGTTTCTCTTATTTTAATTTGCTTTTGAAATAGCGGAATGCCGTTGGCAGAGCAACAAAGTTTCGGATCTCATGGGCGCTTTTCCATGTTTCGGCGCCGTTTTCGTTTTCCACGTTTACAAAATAGCCTGTCATGTGCCATTCCAGATGCGAGAAAATGTGCTTGGCCGTGCCGCAAGAGTGAATATCCAAGGGAGAAAATCCCATCGCTCTTAGAGCGTCTATGGCATCACTTTGATTGTTTTTGCCGTCAATATGGTAAAATTCCCACATCTTTGCCAGAAGTCCCGTGGCAGGCCTTTGCCGCAATGCGTATTTTCCGCCGTGGCAAAGAATGAAGACGGTCATAGGGACGATTTTCCGTTCCTTTTTCGGGCTTTTTACGGGAATGGTGTCCCAAAGCTTTTCTTTTTTTGCTACACAGTCATTTTTCAGAGGACAAGCCTCGCACAGCGGTACACCGTTGGGGATGCAGATCCGTTCGCCCACTTCCATAATGCCTTCCGTGAGAAGTCCCGCATCTTTTCCCGCGGGGTAAATTTCTTTTAAGAGGGAAGTGATCTTCTTTTTCGTTTTATCCTGCATAATGTCGCTTCTGTCACCGAGATAGCGAGTGACCACGCGAAGAACGTTGCCGTCTACGGCAGGCTCCGCTTCTCCGAAGGCAATGGAGGAAATGGCGCCGGCAGTGTATTCACCGATGCCCGGAAGACTGCGCAGCTCTTCGGCTTTTCGGGGCATTTTTCCGTCAAATTTTTCCATGATGGCAAGGGCTGCCTTTTTCAGATTCCGCGCGCGGGAATAATAGCCAAGCCCCTCCCAAAGCTTCATCAATTCATCATCGGGACAAGAGGCAAGGTGGGCGGGAGAGGGGAGCCGTTCCAAAAAACGGTGATAATAGGGGATCACCGCTTCAATGCGCGTCTGCTGAAGCATAATTTCCGAGATCCAAATGCGGTAAGGGTCTTTTCCTTCTCTCCACGGCAGGATCCTTCCGTTTTCCCGAAACCATAAAACGATTTTTTCTGCAAAGCTGCGGTCCATTTTCTCTCTCCTTTCCTGAAAGAATTTTATCATATTTTTTCTTTTCTCACAAGCCCAAAAACAGGAAAATTAAAAATAAAAAAACAGCCACACAACGTGTGACTGCTTTTATTTGGTGCCGGAAGCGGGGGTCGCCCGCCTGCGGGCGGTGCGGGGTCGCGCTCTGACAGTCCCCCGGACTGTCATTCACTACGCTTCCTTCTCCCCCCGCCTCAAATCATAAAAAAACAGCCACACAGAGTGTGACTGTTTTTATTTGGTGCCGGAAGCGGGGGTCGAACCCGCACGGTATCGCTACCACTGGATTTTGAGTCCAGCACGTCTGCCAATTCCATCATTCCGGCGACGAAATGTATTGTAACACAGAAAAAAGAGAAAATCAAGCATTTTTTTCTTTTTTTCTTTGTCTTCATAAAACAATGTTATCTTCACAATTTAAAGATGAAAGGCGTTTTTTTGAGATTTTTAAAAAAATTGAAGAAATCTATGGTAAAATGAACACAAAGAACGGCGCTTTTGCCGAGAAAAAGAGGTATATTATGGAAAATATGGAAAAGAAGCTTTTGGCAGGTTATGCCGAAGTGGTGATTACACCTCCCTTGGGACTGAGAATTCCCGGATATTTTTCCGTTCGTCCCGCTGAGGGAATTATCAATGATCTGAAAGCAAGAGCCATCGCTTTTCAGTATGGCGAACAGAAGGCAATTTTTCTTCTTTGCGATGCTTTGAATATCATTACCGAAGGTTACGAGCAGATTCGCGATAAGATTGCTGAAAGATGCGGGATGGATCCCGATGCCGTTTCCATTTCTTGTAACCACTCTCACTCCGCTACTTTGATCTATGCGGTGGGAGATGGTGATGGAAGCTACGGCGCCAAAACAGAATTGGAAGATATTTATGCCAGAAGACAGCATCAGCTGCTGACGGACCTTGCTCAGTTTGCTTTTGAAGATCTTCACCCCGTTACTGCCATGAAGCAGGCAAAGGGCGAGGCAAAGGGCGTAGGATTTCTTCGCCGCTACCGCATGAAAGACGGCACTTGCGCCACCAATCCTTTAAAACGCGTTTCTGAGATCGCTCATTCCGAGGGAACCTCCGATGAGAGCCTTCAGCTGGTTCGTATCCTCCGCGAGGATGCCAAGGAGATCGTTCTTATCAATTTTGGTACTCATGCTGATGTTATCGGCGGCAGAAGATTCTGCTCTGACTATACCGGATACGTTTGCGATTTTATGAAGGCCGCTTTGGAAGGCAAGGCAGAAGTCATTGACTTTGTCGGCTGCCAGGGCGACTCCAACCACGTGGACTTTATCCACCTGAAAACGGAAAAGATGCCCAAGGGCGTAGACTTTGCAAAGAGAATGGCAAGAAAGCTCGTAGGCGAAGCCCTGAAGATCTACGACGATGCCGAGGATATGACCTTGGATGCTGAGATCCGCACCAAAAAGGTGACGGTAAAGATCGGAAAGAATCCCTACGATCCTGCAGACGTACCCGTTGCCCGCGAGATCTGCCGCCTTTACGAGGAATTGAAAACCAACAAGGATCCTGTATTCAAAACCTTTAAAATGGGTGTTCCCGAAGCTCGCCGTATCATCCGTAATCTGGACCGTCCCGATTTTTATGATGTGACCCTCCACGGTATCAGCGTCGGTGATTTTGCTTTCGTGGGAATTCCCGGTGAGCCCTTCCAGCAGATCGGTGTGATTGCCAAAGCTGCTTCTCCCTTTGATATGACCTTCCTTGCTTGCTGTACCAACGGCAGAGTGGGCTATTTCCCCTCCAAGGAAGCTTTTGCGGAAGCAGGCTATGAAAGAAGCACCTCCGACTTTGCTTGGAACTGTGCGGATATCGTTGCTGACGGTGTCATTGAAACTCTGAAAGAAATGAAAAAATAAATGAAAAAGAGCCGCTTTGCGGCTCTTTCTTTCTTGACAAAATAACGGCCACTTCATTTTTTACAGATAAAATGAAAAATGTTTGTTTTTTTTACAAAAAATAAAATAGTTGTGGTAAAATGAGCACGGAGTACGGCATTTTTATGCTAAGAAAAGGGGTAAGCTATGGGAAATCAAGAAAATAAGCTTTTGGCAGGTTATGCTGAAGTGATCATCACCCCTCCCATGGGCGTGGGGATCCCCGGTAACGGTTACCGTCTTGCGGAGGGTATCATTACCGATCTGAAGGCAAGAGCCGTTGCCTTTCAGAATGGGGAAGACAAGGCCATCTTTATTCTTTGCGACGCTTTGAATATCATCACCCGAGGCTACGAGCAGCTCCGCGATAAGATCGCCGAAAGATGCAAAATGGATCCTGCTGCGGTCTATATTGCCTGCAACCATTCTCACACCGCCACGCTGATTCATGAGGTTGGCGAAGGTATGCAGGAATACGGCGCAAAAACGGAAGCGGAAGAAATTTATGCGAGAAGACAGCATCAGCTGCTGACTGACCTTGCTCAGTTTGCTTTTGAAGATCTTCACCCCGTTACCGCAATGAAAAAGGCAAGAGGCGAGGCAAAGGACGTAGGTTTCCTTCGCCGCTACCGTATGAAGGACGGCACTTGCGCCACCAACCCCATAAGACATTTGGATGAAGTTTTGCACCCCGAGGGAATCAAAGATGAATCCCTGCAGATGGTGCGCATTCTCCGCGAGGATGCCAAAGAGATCGTGCTTCTTAATTTCGGTACCCATGCGGATACCGTCGGCGGCAAAAAATTCTGCGCCGATTATACCGGATTCGTTTGTGATTATCTGAAAAATGCGATGGAAAACAAGGTGGAAGTGATCCACTTCGTCGGCTGTCAGGGCGACTCCAACCATGTGAATTTCCTCAAGATGAAGCCCGGAGAAAAGATCGGCAATATTCAAAAGACCTACAGAATGGCAAGGATCCTTGCAGGGGAAGCTATGAAGATCTACGACGATGCCGAGGATCTTCCCATTGACGGAGCCTTCAAAACAAAGAAGGTAACAGTGAAGATCGGAAAGAATTCCTACGACCCTGCAGATGTACCCCAAGCCCGTGAGATCTGCCGTCTTTACGAGGAATTGAAAACCAATAAGGATCCCATTTTCCAAACCTTTAAACTTAACATTCCCGAAGCTCGCCGCATTATCAGAAATCTGGATCGTCCCGAGTTTTACCACGTAACCCTCCACGGTGTCAGCATCGGCGAATTTGCTTTCGTTGGTGTTCCCGGTGAGCCTTTTCAGGAGATCGGCGTTCAAGCCAAAGCCGCTTCTCCCTTTGAAATGACCTTCATCACCTGCTGTACCAACGGCAGAGTAGGATATTTCCCCTCCAAAGAAGCCTTTGCGGAAGCAGGCTATGAGAGAAGCACCTCCGACTTTGCCTGGGACTGTGCAGAAATTGTCACAGGCGGTATCATTGAAGTTTTGAATGAATTAAAAAAATAAAAAGAGGTATATTATGGAAAACATGGAAAAGAAGCTTCAGGCAGGCTATGCCGAAGTGATCATCACCCCTCCCTTGGGACTGAAGATGCCCGGTCAGTATTCTATTCGCCCTGCCGAAGGAATCACCGTTGATCTGAAAGCAAGAGCCGTTGCTTTCCAAAGCGGCGAGAAAAAGGCGATCCTTCTCCTTTGCGATGCGATCTACGGCCGCGGAGAATCTACGGCGCAGATCCGCGAAAAGATTGCCGAAAGATGCGGAGTGGATCCCGAAGCCATCCATATTGCTTGTAACCACAGCCACACGGCAACCATACTTTTTGATTTGAATGCACCCATGGAGGAATTGGAAGAGATCTATGCCAGAAGACAGCATCAGCTGCTGACTGATCTTGCTCAGTTCGCATTTGAAGATCTTCACCCCGTTACCGGAATGAAGAAGGCAAGAGGTGAAGTGAAGAATGTAGCATACCTCCGCCGTTACCGTATGAAGAGCGGTGAATGTAAAACCAACCCCGTCGGCCGCGAGGCAGATATTCTCCATCCCTTGGGAGAAGCAGACGAAAGCCTGCAGATGGTGCGTATCCTCCGCGAAGATGCCAAAGAGATCGTTCTTCTCAACTTCGGTACCCACGCTGATGTTGTAGGCAAGAGAAAATTCCACGCCGATTATACCGATTTTCTTTGCAACTATTTCAAGGCTGCTTTGGAAAACAATGTAGAAGTGATCGATTTCGTCGGCTGTCAGGGCGACTCCAACCACGTTAACTGGCCCAAAACTCTCCCCGGTGAAGCTTTCAAGGGTGAGCATTTTGCAAAGCGTATGGCAAGAATGATCGCAGGGGAAGCCCTGAAGATCTACGACGATGCCGAGGATATGGCAGACGATGTCACCATCACCACCGCTTCCACCGTAGTAAAGATCGGTCAGAACCCTCATGATCCCGCCGACGAAGAAGAAGCAAAGACCATCGCCCGTCTTTATAAGGAACTGGGAAATAAGAAGGATCCCATTTTCAAAACCTTCAAGCTCAACGTTCCCGAAGCAAACCGCATTGTAAGAAATCTGGACCGTCCCGAATTTTTTGACGTTCCCCTTTCTGCTATCCGAATTGGTGAATTTGCTTTTGCGGGAATTCCCGGTGAGCCTTTCCAGAAGATCGGTCTGGATGTGAAGGCTGCATCTCCCTTTGAAATGACCTTTGTGACCTGCTGTACTAACGGCTACATCGGTTATTATCCCACAAGAGATGCCTTTGAAGAAGAAGGCTACGAAAGAAGCACATCTCCCTTTGCCTGGGACTGCGCAGAGATCGTTACCGAAGGCTGCAAGGAAATTATCGCGAAATTAAAATAAAGCAAAATGAGCCGCAAACGCGGCTCATTTTTTTATTGTCAAAAATTCGACGGTATGATATAATAAAAAACGAAAAAACTACCTGCGGAGATGAAAATGAAAAAATATATTTATGTTTCAGGCGCCTTATTGGTTCTCGCGGTGATTCTCGTGGTATTTTTGGCAAACCGTTCGCCCCAATTGGAGCTGGAAACCGAGGAAGACAGCGTGCCCGCCTTTGGTGAAACCGAGGAAACAAAAAGCGAGGAAACAAAGGCTACGGAAGATAAGAGTGAAAGCGGGGAAAAAGGCTTTGCTTTTACTGTTTCCCCTGCCAACCCTTATTTTGGAAAAGAACTTTATTCTTCTGCTTTGAATAGCGCAAAAATGAGTGAAGATAAGATGATGCATCTTCCCATTTTCAAAATGGAAACTGTAGGTGAGCTTGCGGCGTTTCAGACTTCGTTCGGAAACTCCCTTTCCCGAGGAAGCGATCGGGAGGATTTTCTTTCTTTTGAAGCCGTAACGAAAAAATATGACGAGGCCTTTTTTGAGAAAAATACCCTTCTTGTGGTCTACGTTACCCCCGATAGTGGCTCCTACCGCTACGGTGTGAAAGATATTCTCTCCGATGGCGAGAGTCTTCTTGTTGCCGTAGAGCAAACCAACAAACCTACAGCAGTGACCATGGACCTTGTGGGCTGGCTGATCTCCGTGGAAATGCCCAAAACCGCCACCGCAGAGAAAAACACCTTCGACGCCACATTAACAAGACCGCAGTAAAAAAAAGACACCCGAAAGGTGAACTAGTCAATAGTTAGTAGACACAAAAAAAAGAAAAAGTTAAGCCGCCAGTTCAATGCGATATTGGACTGGTGGTTTTCTGTTAAGTTTACGAACAGGTCTGATGTAATTAAAGTAGTGGATCGCTTGGTCAATAAC
>JAZSDQ010000032.1:0-11398 GCA_045531235.1 Eubacteriales bacterium | reverse complement strand
ACAGAGAGAAAAGCGTTCTTGGTAAATACGGAAAAACAAACATAATCCAAAGGATACGGGGAACGATGGTAAAACCGATGCTGATGGCAGTAGGAAGCGTTACCACCTTCATTCCTCGCTGAATGGAATTCAGCGAGTTTTGCGGGAGCTGCACAAGCATTCCCCAGCCATTGGTAATAAGCTTTTGGGCGCCAAGAGCGGCAACTTCAGCATCATCTGCAAAAAGGCCCACAAAAAATTCGGGAATTGCAGTTAAAACAAAGGCGATTACAAGATAAACCAGGTCGCCGACGATAATTCCCTGCCACAAGGAAGTATCAATACGCTTAATATCCCTTGCACCGTAATTCTGCGCCGCAAAGGCAACGTACGACTGGCCAAAACCTGTTGTAAACGTATTCAAAATGGTAAGAATACTGTTCGCAGCAGAAATGCCTGCTACTGCCTGGGCGCCGAAACTGTTGAGAGTAGAAACAACCACCACGTTGGAAAAGCCGAAGAGCATACTATTGATGCCGCTGGGGAGCCCGACGCGGAGAATGTTAACAAGTTCGGATTTATAAATTCTGACGTCTCGGATACGAAGGGCAAAATCTCCGTCGTGACGGAACAAAATCACAAGCACCATAATGGCTGAAAGATAGCTTGCAATGGTGGTAGCGATACCTACGCCGATAGCATCCAGGTGGAAGACGGTGACAAAAACGACATTGAAGAGAACGTTAATAAGACCTGTGATCGTAAGTATGTACATCGGTCGCTTGGAATCCCCGTGGGCGCGAAGAATGCCTGAACCTGCATTATAAACGAGGGCAGGCAGTTTGCCGATGAAAACAATTTGCATATATTTCACTGCTTCATCCAGAACCAACGCAGGGGTATCCATCATAACAAGGAGAGGGCGTGCCATCGCAATGCCGAAGACGGCAACGAATACACCTCCGAGGGTAGCGGCAGCAAGAGCGGTGTACATGGTTCGATTTAATCGTTCGCGGTTACCGGAGCCAATACAGTTGGCGCAAATGACATTCGCTCCCACGGAAAGACCCGCAAAGAGATTCAAGATCATCGCAGTAATATTCGTAGAAGCGCCAACAGCTGCCAATGCAAAAGTAGAATCCTGAGAAAAATTACCGACAACGAGCATATCCGCAGCTTGATAAAACTGCTGAAGCACATTGGATGCGATAATTGGAAGAGCAAATAATATAAACTGTTTTAAAACAGGACCTTTTGTTAAGTCTTTAAAGTACTTTTTAGTCATATTTTCCCCTTCTTTTCAACGATTTTCGGTTTGATCATCGCAAAATCATGCCACAGTTACAGCTGCACTCTCCTGCTCTTTTCTCCATTCTT
Source organism: Eubacteriales bacterium (assembly GCA_045531235.1). Classification (GTDB taxonomy): domain Bacteria; phylum Bacillota; class Clostridia; order Oscillospirales; family SIG627; genus RGIG5579. The sequence goes on along the minus strand of JAZSDQ010000032.1, from coordinate 10,042 downwards.
CCATTTTTTTCTTGCGGTAATAGAAATAACAGATCATCTGTGCAACAGAAGAAATGATCCATGAAATGGGATAGCAAAGAAGGAGAAATTGGAAATCGTGCTTCAGTGGGAAAACGACCCAGACCCAAAAAAGACGCGTCACACAAATACATGCGACATTGAGCAGAGTCGGAACAAACGCAACTCCCATCCCCTTCAACGCACCGTTACAGTGATCGGAAATTACGTAAAGAATATAACCAACACCGGTAATCACAACTTTTTGCGCACCCGCTGCAACAATATTCGGGTCATCGGTAAAGATGCTTACAAAAAATTCCGGCTTCCAAAGAATAAAAATATCAAGGAAAACATAAATTCCGACGTTCAACAAAATGGCTTGAAACAAGCCGCGATGAACGCGGGAAAAATCACGTTTTCCGTAATTTTGTCCGGAAAAGCTGATCACAGCCGTATAGATGGAATACATAAACTGATACAGAATATTGTCTACGCTGTTTGCAGCGGAATTCCCCGCGATGATAATATCGCTGAACGTATTGACGGAAGAAATCAGAATGACATTGGAAATACTGAACAGAATTCCGTTGATTCCGCTGGGAAGTCCGATACGGATGATCTCTTTCGTTGCTTCAACAGAAAACGAAACGTCTCTGAACGATAAATGAAACTCTCCTTCGGGGTGAAACAGGATCACAAGTACCGCCGCCGCGGAAAGAAGATTTGATATGCTTGTCGCGGCTGCTACGCCTGCAGCGTCCCAATGAAAAGCAGTAACGAAGAAGACATTCAAGACCACGTTTACAAGGCCTGCGACGGTGAGAATATACATAGGTCTCTTGGAGTCCCCGTGACTGCGAAGAATACCTGAACCGAAATTGAAGATCAAACTAAATGGCTGACCCAAGAAAATGATCTGCATATAGATTACAGCATCATCAATGATGGTGGAAGGGCAGCCTGTAGCAAGAAGAAGGGGCTTTGCAAAAACAACGCCAACGATACCGACGAAAATTCCGCCTGCAACAGCAAGAATCAGGGAGGTATACATTGCCTTGCGAAGCTCTTCCCTGTCCCCTTTCCCGTAAAGGGTGGCACAGGCAACGTTGGCACCGATAGAGAGGCCTAAAAAGACATTGAGAATCAAGGTGGTAATTGCGCCGCTGGCACCGACAGCCGCAAGCGACGTAATGGGGTCGCGGGCAAATTGTCCTACCACCATAACATCCGCAGAATGATAGAGCTGCTGAATCAAATTGGATGCAAGGATCGGCAAAGTGAATAACAAAAGCTTTTTAAAAACAGACCCTGTCGTAAGATCCATAGAGTGTCGTGATGCCATAACAAACCCCTTTAAAAAATAAAAAACACAGTAAATAAAAAACAAGTGCAAGCATAGCCGAAAGCTACGCTTGCACAGGAAATTTAAATAACCAAGACCGAATATCGATCCAAACTACATCGGGGAAACATACTATTCTCCTTAAAATGAAATCGCTAGTTAGATTCTATCACAAATAAGAAAAAAAGCAAGTGTTTTTCTGAAAAAGAACACATTTTTTTACATTTTTTGAAAAGCATCGAAAACTCCTTAAAAATTAAGGTGTTTTACCGCCTTTCGCCTTGACTTTGTCTGCAAAATTTGGTATAGTATATTGATATTATATTATATTATGCCATTACTTTGCGAAAGGACAAAAAATTATGCTGAAAAGTATGACCGGTTACGGTCGCTTCAATGACAATGTAAACGGGTTTGACGTTACATTCGAGATCCGAAGCGTAAATAACCGATATCTTGACACTAACATTCGCCTTCCCCGCATTTACGGTTATCTGGAAGAAAAGATCAAAAAAGTGATCCAGAAGAACTGCGCACGCGGCAAGGTAGATGCATTTCTCACAGTGGATCGCCCCACGGGAGATCAAACCGAAATCGCTCTGGATGAAGCGCTTGCTGCACAGTATGTTGCCGCCCTTCGTAAAATTGCAGAAAATCACGGACTGAGAGACGACATCTCCGTTTCTTCCGTCGCTCGCTTTTCCGATATTTTTTCCAAGAAAGTAAAAGAGGACGATGCCGATACGGTTTGGGAAGCGGTGGGTCCCGTCGTAGAAAAGGCGGTGGAAGAATTCGTGGCAATGCGGTGCCGCGAAGGCGAGAGCCTTTATAATGATCTCAGCGGCAGACTTGACCGCATGGAAGAAATTCTTAAAGGAATCAAAAAGTACTCTGCCGAGGCTTTGACTGTCTACCGTGAAAAACTGGAAACAAAGCTGCAGGAATTTCTTGAGGACCGCCAGATCGACGAGGGTCGTCTTTTGACAGAAGTAGGAATTATTGCAGATAAAATTGATACCGGTGAAGAAATTACGAGACTTGGAAGTCACATTGAACAGTTTCGCGGACTTCTGAACCAAGATGCCCCTTCCGGAAGAACCTTGGATTTTCTGACGCAGGAATTAAACCGCGAAGTGAACACCATCGGTTCCAAATGCGCGATGATTGAGATCACTCAGCTTGTAATTGATGCAAAGAACGAGATCGAACGCATTCGCGAGCAGATCCAGAACATCGAGTAAGGAGAAGGCTATGTTGACTAATATCGGATTTGGCAATTTTGTTGCATCTTCGCGTGTGGTCGCGGTTGCAGGACCCGATTCTGCACCCATCAAGCGCTTGGTGCAAGATGCAAAGGATGCCGGTATCGCCGTAGACGTGACCTGCGGCAGAAAAACCCAGTCTGTTATTTTGACGGACAGCGGTCACGTCATCTTGTCAGCCTTGGCTCCAAGAAGCGTACAAAGAAGGCTGGCAGGTGAAGAAGGAAAGGATGAAGCAGACGATGAAACATAATATTTTAATCTTTTCAGGCTCTGCGGGGAGCGGAAAAGGAACGGTACTGAAATTGGCGCGGGCTATGTGTCCCCAATTAAAGCTCAGCATCTCTATGACGACCCGTGCCCCCCGCCCCGGCGAACAACACGGAAGAGAATATTATTTCGTAACCAAAGAAGAATTTCTTCAAACCTTAAAAGAAGACGGTTTTCTGGAACACGCGGAATACTGCGGAAATTATTACGGTACACCGAAAAAGCAGTTTTTCCAAATGATTGATGAAGGCTTTGTGCCTGTCCTTGAAATTGAAACCGACGGTGCAGAGCAGGTGATGAAGAAATTGGACAGTTTTCTTTCCGTCTATCTTACTCCGCCCGATTACACTACCCTCGAGGCAAGACTGCGAGGAAGAGGAACGGAAACGGAAGATTCCATTCAAAAGAGACTCAAGACCGCAAAGGACGAGCTCTTCCGATCCGAACTTTATCAAAATATTATTATCAACGACGATGGCTGCGCAGAAGATGCGGCAAAAGCAATGGTTGATCTGGTAGAAACCGGCGCAACCCAAAGCCCTTACCTTGTTAAAGATCGCGAAGCGTTCCTTCGTGATTTTCAAAAATAAAAAAACAATTTTAAACATATTTTTCAGGAGGAAAAACCATGATTTATCCGTCTATCAGCGAACTTTCCGATGAAGGTGTAAACCGCTACGCTCTTTCCATTGCCACTGCAAAGTGTGCAAGAAGAATTACCGATGAGCAGCTTGCTAAAAAGCAGCAGGAAGCTGACTTCAGAGACGAGCGCTACTACTCTTCCAAAAAGGCTCCCGTCAATGAAAAGCCCGTAAAAGAGGCTATTGAAAAGCTTCACACCAGAGAATACAAAATCATTATCAACGAAAAATAAGTTCCCTTTCGGGAGGAGACATGGAAAAGACAATGATTGCCAAGGTAAGGCTATTATCTACCGCCAAGGCAACGGACAGAGAATACGACTATCTCTGCCCGTGGTCTGTTCCGGTCTCTCGCGGTGATGTTGTCAAGGTTCCCTTTGGAAAAGGAAACAGAGAACGATATGCCGTTGTCATATCCGTTGGCGAAGAAGTTCCCCAATTAGAATTAAAAAGCATATTGACAGTTTTTCCGAGAGAAATGCGCCTGAATGATGAAATGCTTTCACTCTGTAATCACCTTAAAGAGCAGATCTTCTGCACCTTCGGTGATGCGGCAAGGGCCATTCTTCCCTCCGTGGTTTATCGGAAAGAGGCGAAAAAGGTGCGTTTTCTCTCTTTATCCGCGGGAGTGGATACCGAAACGGCACTAAGTAAGTTTCGGGGAAAGAACAAAGAGAAGTATCAAGAAATTTTGCAGTATCTTTCTCTATCGGGAACAGTAGAGGAAAAGCAATGCCGGGAGCTGTTCGGACTGGATAGTTCTGCCATTTCTTTTCTGGCAAAAAAGGAACTGATTTCCGTCACTCTGGAAGAAGAATCAAGAGATCCTTTTGCCGATTTAAACTTTGATGTTTCCCCTCTCTCTCCCATCGCTCTTTCCGCCGAACAGAAAAGAGCCTTCACAACTTTGAAGGCTCAGTTTGATGCCAACGGTGCCAGTGCTGCCCTGCTTCACGGTATCACGGGAAGCGGTAAAACACAGGTAATGCTTTCTCTGTGCGATCACGCCTTGGAAAAAGGAAAAACCGTAATTTTTCTTGTGCCCGAGATTGCTCTGACAGGGCAAAGCGCAAGGCTTCTTTATGCCAGATACAAAGACAAGGTGGCAATGATCCATTCCGCGCTTTCCGAAGGAGAACGTCGGGATACTTATATTTCCATCAGTCGCGGCGAAAAGCCTATTGTTCTTGGAACGAGAAGCGCCGTTTTTGCACCTTTGGAAAACCTGGGCCTGATCGTAATGGATGAAGAGCAGGATCAAAGCTATAAATCCGATACGCAGCTGAAATTCCACGCCAGAGATGTTGCCCGTTTCCGCTGTGCTAAGAACGGCGCAATGCTGCTTTTGGCCTCAGCAACGCCTGATATCGAATCGTACTATAAAGCGGTTTCGGGGAAATATACCCTTGTTGAAATGAAGGAGCGATACGGCGTTTCTTCCTTGCCGAAAGTTGATATTGTCGATCTCCGCCCCGATTTAAGACGCGACCCGTCTTTGCTGATCGGAAAACGCTTACACGAAGAAATTGCTCTGAACCTGGAGCGAGGTGAGCAGACCATTCTGCTGATGAACCGAAGAGGATATCGCAGATTTGTATCTTGCATTGATTGCGGTCACGTGATACGCTGCCCTCACTGCAGTGTTTCCATGACGCTGCACAATACGGGGCAGAAAAAGCTCAGCTGTCATTACTGCGGATATGCAATTCCAATGCCGAAAGCCTGTCCCGAATGCTCTTCGGAAAAGCTTTCCGCCCACGGCTTTGGTATTCAGCAGTTGGAGGAAGAAATTCACTCCCGTTTTCCTAAGGCAAGAATCCTTCGTTTGGATTCCGATACTTTGACGGGAAAAAGCACCCACGAAACCATTCTTTCCCAGTTCCGAGAAAAAAAGGCAGACGTTCTCATCGGTACCCAAATGGTAGCCAAGGGGCATAATTTTCCTGACGTAACTCTCGTAGGAATCGTTATGGCTGACAGCGCATTATATTTCAGCGACTACCGTGCGCCCGAACATACCTTTACCTTATTAACGCAGGTAATCGGCCGTGCCGGTCGTGCTGAAAAAGAAGGGCGTGCCGTCATTCAAACCTTGAATCCACGCCACACTGTATTCTCCCTTGCGGCAGAACAAGATTACAAAGCTTTTTACGAAGGAGAGATCGCTTTAAGACGGGCATTTCAGTTTCCGCCGTTTTGCCATCTAGCTCAAATTACCCTTTCACATGAAAAAGAAGAAGAGGTTCTGAAAGCAGTAAAAGAGCTTTCCAATGCTTTTGAAACAGAATTAAAAGGCGAATTTTCCGACGTAAAAATTATTATTTACGGTCCTTTTGAAGCAACGGTTTACCGCATAAAAAATATCTATCGCAAACGCTTTATTATTAAGTATAAAAACAACCCACGTACCCGCGCGCTCCTTGAGCGCATTATGACAAATGGAATCCGCCCGAAAAGCGATGTCAAGCTGGCCCTTGATGTTGGTCCGGGACTGATTTGAGGAGAAAATATGGCAATTCTCAATATTGTAAAAGACGGAGATGAGATCCTCCGTAAAAAATCAAAAGACGTAACAGTAGATGAAAAGCTGTTTGTTTTGCTTGACGATATGAAAGAAACAATGGCAAAAGCCGGTGGTGTAGGTCTTGCTGCCGTGCAAGTAGGCAAGCTGAAGAAGGCCATTGTCATTGATACCGGAGAAGATCAGCTGGAATTGATCAATCCGAAGTTTATAAAGAAAAGCGGCTCTCAGGAAGACCTGGAGGGCTGTCTTTCCTGCCCCGGACAATGGGGCATCACAAAACGTCCTATGAAAGTGGAAGTGGAAACGCTGGATCGCAGCGGTAAAATCTGCCGCGTTAAGGCTGAAGGTTTCCTTGCTAAGGCTATTTGCCACGAAATGGATCACTTGGACGGAAAACTTTTTTATGACGAGGCAGTTCGCATACTTACTCCCGAAGAAGTTGAGGAATTAATGAAATAATGGCTAGAAATCTAATCTTTATGGGGACAGGCCCCTTTGCTCTGTGCGCCTTGGAAGGGATTTATGAAAGTCTTGATGAGGGGGATACCCTCTCCGTTTACACCAAGGAGTCAAAACCCAGCGGCAGAGGAATGAAGCAAAAAGACGGTGCAGTTGCCTTATTTGCAAAAGAAAAGAATCTTCCCCTTTATCAGCCCCATACCTTAAGAACCGAAGAAAGTCGCGATGAATTTCTATCTATCGGTGCAGATATTGCCATTGTTGCTTCTTACGGTCTGATTCTTCCTGATTATATTATCCACGGGCCGAAGCTTGGCTGTGTGAATATTCACGCTTCCCTGCTCCCAAAATATCGGGGTGCGGCGCCCATCAACCGCGTGATCCTTGACGGGGAAGAAAAAACCGGTGTGACCATTATGCAAATGGATGAGGGGCTGGATACAGGCGATATGCTTGCTATCAGAGAAACTATAATTTCCCCCGAGGAAAACTGCGGTGAGCTTTTTGACCGTCTGGCAGTCATGGGCAAGGAAATGATTCTTGAAGTTTTACCGAAGCTTTATAACAAAGAGGTCGTTTCCGTGCCTCAGGACCATACAAAGTCCAGCTATGCTGCAAAGATCACAACAGATGATCAAAAAATCGATTTTAATGAAAGTGCGGATCAAGTACTTCGCCGCATTCGTGCCCTTTCCCCTGTTCCCTGTGCTTTCTGCCGAACGGCAAAAGACGGTAAGCTTTTAAAAATCTATTCTGCTAAAAAATCAGAAAAAAGCTTTTCGGGAAAGTTTGGTGAAATCGTTGCCGTAAAGCCGGAGGTTTTGGTGAAAACCGCTGACGGAATCATCTCTCTCGGATTGATTCAACCGGAAGGAAAAGGCAGAATGCCTGCCCTTGATGCAGTCAACGGAAGAAAACTGAATGTTGGAGATCTTCTTGTATGACCGCGCGACTTTTGGCGTACCGCTGTCTTATAAAGAGTACTAAGGAAAACTCGTACAGCAATCTTGTTCTCTCCTCAGTGCTGGATCAAAACAGTGATCTTTCCGCAGAAGAACGAGCGCTGTTTTCCCGCCTTTATCTTGGCGTGGTAGAAAAAAAGATCAGCTTGGATTTTATTCTATCCAGACTTTCTTCCATTCCGTTAAACAAAGTATCTTGCGAAGTTCTTGCTCTTTTGGAGCTTGGCCTTTTTCAGATTCTTTATATGGATCGGGTTCCCGATCACGCCGCTGTATTTGAAACAGTGGAAATCGCAAAAAGGCATTGTAAAAAGGCCTCGGGATATCTGAATGCCGTGCTTCGTCGGGCACTTCAGGAGAAGGACACACTCTTTTCTTATCTTGATCTTCCCGGAAAGAAAGGTCTTGCTTTGCGCTATTCCTATCCAAAATGGTTGGTATCCCTTTGGCAGGACGCTTACGGCAAGGAATGCTGTGAGAGTATTATGGAAGCGCAAAACGCACCCGCTGCTTTAACACTGCGAGTAAACACGCTGAAAACAGACATCGAAGCGCTGGAAGCGCTCTTGAAAAAAAGCGAAATTCCCTATCACCGCAGCGAGCTTTGCAAAAATGGTATTGTACTTGAAAAAGGTATGCCTTTGGATCAGATACCGGGGAATAACGAGCATCTTTTCTTTATTCAGGACGCCGCCGCACAGCGAGCCATTGATCGTCTTGAAATCAAAAAAGGGGAAAAAGTACTGGATCTCTGCGCCGCCCCCGGCGGCAAAAGCTTTGCTGCAGCAATGGATATGGACGGTGAAGGAAACATACTTTCTCTTGAACTGTATCCCCAAAGGCTTTTGCTGATTGAAGACGGTGCAAAAAAGCTTGGGATTTCCTGTATTTCCACAGCGGTAAACGATTCCACCTCAATTCAAAAAGAATGGCAAGGCTCCTTTGACAAAGTGATTTGCGACGTTCCCTGCTCGGGCTTCGGTGTCATTGCCAAAAAGCCTGATATCAGACATAAAGACAAGGAAGAAAAAAATTCCCTCCCCATGCTTCAGCTTGCCATATTAAAAGCAGGCTCGGAAGCACTGAAAGCAGGCGGCAGAATTCTATATTCCACTTGCACCTTAAATCCTGAAGAAAACGAGAAGGTTGTAGAAGCCTTCTTAAGTGAAAATCCTGATTTTATACGTATCGGAAAAGAAGAGACTCTCTTCCCCAAAGGCGGTGAAAATGACGGCTTCTACTCCGATCTTCTGGAGAAAAAGAAATGACAAAAATCGACCTCCGTTCCCTGTATCCGCAAGAGCTCTCCGTCCGTTTGAAAGAAGAAGGGCTGGAAGCTTACCGTGCAGGACAGATCTTATCCTGGCTTCAGAAAGGCGCTCGCAGCTTTGAAGAAATGACCAACCTTTCCAAAGCACTTCGGGAAAAATTGGATACGCTTTTTTATATCAGCAATATGCAGGAAGCGGAAAGTGTTGTTTCCAAAATTGACGGCACAACAAAATACCTATTCACTCTTCCCGACGGAGAATATGTGGAAAGCGTTTTACTCTCATATCAGCACGGCTACAGCGTTTGCCTTTCCACACAGGTAGGCTGCAAAATGGGTTGTAAATTTTGTGCCTCTACCAAGGCAGGCTTCTGTCGCGATCTTTCTGCAGGCGAGATTCTTCTTCAAATGGTGGAGATCACACGGGATAAGAGAAAACTTGACCCCGATTTCAGAATCGGACACGTAGTACTGATGGGCATTGGAGAACCACTTGACAATTACGATAACGTCATTCGTTTTCTTCACCTTTGTAACACGAAAGAGCTTTTTGGCATCAGTTATCGCAACATTTCCCTTTCTACCTGCGGCTTGATTCCAAAGATATACGATCTGATGGAGGAGGAACTGTCCATTACCCTTTCCATCTCTCTGCATGCTTCCAACAATGCGCTCCGTTCCGAACTAATGCCTGTCAATAAAAAGTATCCTATGGCAGACTTAATAAAGGCTTGCAAGGACTACACCGCAAAAACCGGACGCCGCATTTCATTTGAATACGCGGTCATTGCAGGCGTAAATGATACACCGGAACGGGCAAAAGAACTGATCGGCCTTTTAGGCGGTTGGTTGAACCATTTGAATTTGATCCCCATGAACCCAACCAAAGAAACAAATTATCGTCCTGCGGCCAAAAAGACGATGGCAGATTTTATTGCCCGTCTGGAAAAGGGCGGTATCAACGCTACCGTGAGAAGGACCTTAGGTGCCGACATTCAGGCTGCCTGCGGTCAACTTCGCAGAGAGAAGCAATTACATTAAGGAGAAAAACATGCTTTATTTCGGTTCTACGGACCAAGGTATCCGCCGCAGCAATAACCAGGATTCCTTCCAGATCAAAATCGCAGGCAACCTTTTGATTGCCACGGTTTGTGACGGAATGGGCGGCGCCAACGGCGGCAACGTTGCCAGCGCTATTGCGGTAGATTGCTATAATAAAAAGCTTTCAAAATACATTAATTCCGCACTGAGCTTTGTATTTCTGGGCGATATTCCCGAATTTGGAGTTCCTTGCGAAAATTTTCCCGAGTTG
>JAZSDQ010000082.1:0-5312 GCA_045531235.1 Eubacteriales bacterium | reverse complement strand
GGTGCTGTCAACGGCAGAACCTGCTTTGATCATCATCATGATCTTGCGGGGCTTTTCAACATTGGCAACCAATTCTTCCAAAGAGTAGCTGCCGATGATATTTTTACCTGCGCCGCGGCCTTCTACAAAATTTTTCACCTTTTCGGTGGTGCGGTTAAATACGGCTACCGTATAACCCTTAGACTCCATATTGAGGACCAGGTTCTCGCCCATAACAGCAAGACCGATCAGACCGATATTTGCTTTTTTCATTGTTTTCTCCTTTTAATTTATATATTTCGTAATTTGTTTTTAGCCAAAAATTTTGCGGTGTCTTTCCCGAAGACCGTCCAGAACGCTGTAGGGGATCTCCAGATCGCCCTTGCCCTTACCGATGGTGATATGAGGCTTATTTGCACCGTGATAATCGGTACCGCCGGAAATGACAAGACCCAGATCGGAAGCCATTTTACGGTAGCGATTCTCCATATCGGGGGTATAGTCGGTGTAATAACCTTCCACGCCCTCCAGACCGTAAGGAATAAGGCTTTTCAGGTATTCCTTCAAAGGCTCGTCTTCCATTTTGATCAGGTGGAGATGGGCGGCAACGGCAATACCGCCTGCACCGCGGATCAGAGAAACGGATTCGGGGCCGGTAAACGCCTGGCGGTTGGAATAAGCGTAGCAGCCTACGGAAAGGTACTTGGAGAAGGCTTCCTTGACGGAGGGAGCGTATCCCTTTCTTACCATAATCTGAGCAAAATGAGCGCGGCAAAGAACAGCGTTGCCGTTTGCCTCTTCACGAAGCTCGTCCATGGTAATATCAAAGCCCTGTTCATTCAGCTTGCGGCAGGTATCCTCCTGACGCTGATTACGAACCTCAAGGGCGTATGCCATTGCCTCTTTTAAAGGCTTATTTTCAATGTCGATAAAATAGCCGAGAATATGCAGCTCGGTATCCGACTGCGCAGAAAGCTCTACGGCAGGAATGACCTCAATGCCAAGTCGTTTACCTTCTGCCACCGCTTCCGCAACACCGTTGATGGTATCGTGGTCGGAAAGAGCCATAGCAGAAAGTCCTGCAGCGTGCGCAGTGCGAACCACCTCAGCAGGTGTTTGTGCGCCGTCGCTTTCAATGGAGTGAGTATGCAGATCAATACGTTTCACGATTTCTCCTTTCAGTCATCGCAAACCCAAAGGCCGAGAGCAGGATTGGAGATATAGAAGACCTTTTCTCCGTCGATCTCATGGAAACCATCGGTGAGAACGGCGGGATTGTATTTCTTCACTGCTTCCTCATAGGGGATATAATTAAAGTTTACTTTTCTTACTTCTTCTTCGCTCAGTCCGCCTGCGCAGTAGGTGATGGAGAATCTTCCGTCAGAAGAACCGTGGATCAGGTGAGCGGCAACGGAGAGGTTGTTTTGCAGATCTTCGTTTTCCTCTACCAGCTTCAGCACGTTCTCTCTGCCTACATAGCCGTATTTACGAATAAGGCGGTCATTTTCGTCGTCTTCTCCAAAATGGCTGACGGCAGGAGCAAGAACGATCAGCTCACCTCCGTCGGCAATGGCCATACGAGTGCGGTAAATGGATTTATTACCCAGCCAAGTGCTCTTGAATTCTCTGGGGTCAAGATACACAACGACCTTTTGCAAGCGCTCTTTCATATGAGTCAGATTGATCTCCTGGCTCTTTTTCACGGCAGCTTCAAAATTCTTGCGATCACGGCCAAGATAAAGTCCGTGAATGGTTACTTCATCACCGCGGTTGGTGGTGGTCGTCAGAACGTACTCCAGGGGGATCTTGTTGATATAATTTTCTTCCGCATAGTCAAAAACGCGACGCACGGGAGAAAAATCTTTACCCATAATGCGCTCCATTCCGTAGAACGCGCCAAGCATGTGGGATGAGTTGATCATAGAAGATCCGCCAATGCCCACGAAAATGTTTTTGGAATAGTTTGCCATACCCACGACCTCGTGGGGAACCACCTGACCGATGGAAAGGATCAGATCGTAGGAGGGATCCATCAGGCAGCGGTTGACTTCCACATCAATGCTACTTGTTACAAGGCCCTCGGAAACCTCAGTTACAAAGGAGGCGGGAACTTCCCCCAGCTTTACTACGTCGGTACGCCAATGATGCACCAGCATTCTCTCAAAAGGAACATCTTTACCGAAAAATGCCGTCCATTCTTCTTTCGTCATAGGAACGTGAGTTCCCAAGGCAGGCATAATATCCACCTGACAATGATCTTTCAAGAGATCGTAGAAGATGGCAGTGATCTTTCCTGCACCGGAATACATACGGGTGTAATCGGGAGGAAGGATCAGTACTTTTTTTAAATCTCTTCCCTTCAGGAAGTCGGCAAGGGCTTTTCTCAAGCCTTCATCGGAAATGCCGTTTTTTTCTTCCAGGATCATAGTACCTCTTTCCTTTCCCACAACGTGGGAAAAAGCATATTTCATTCTCATAAATTTTAGCATAGCGCACTTTTTTTTGCAAGGTAACTTTGTGATTTTTCGCTCCTTTTTTCATTGTTGCTTTGATTTTCCACTTTTCCCCTGTTTTTTCAAAACAAAACGCGTTTTTTTACAATGTTTCTATGCGGCTATCCTGTTTATATTTCAATTTTGCGCACATTTTCATGTTTTTAAAAAAGAAAAGCAAGCAGAAATTACTCTGCCTGCCCATTTTTCCTTTTACGGTATTCCATAGGGGAAAGTCCTGTATATTTTAAAAAATTCCGATAGAAGGTACTGAAATCCCGGTAGCCCACACGGGCGGCTACGGCATAGTTTTTTTCCCCTGCCGTAAGCAGTTCTTCCGCCTTGCGAATACGGTAACGGTTCAGATAATCCTTAAACGTAGTTCCCGTAACCTTGCGAAAAAGAGCAGCAAACGAGGATTTACTCATTGCCGACATTTGCACCATACGGGAGAGGGTAATTTCTTCATCGTAATGGCTCTCAATATACTCTATACAATAAAGAACGTAGCTTTTATTTTCTTCCGGCAAAAGGAAGACCGCACGCTCTTCAAAATAAATGCTCGCCACCAAAGAAAGCAAGACCTGCACGCAGCTTCGGATCATTTCACTTTTTCCGGGGCGGTCACTTTCATGCTCGGCAAGAATTCTGTGCATGATGGGTTCTGCAAATGCCATATCCTCGTAAGACAAGGTGATTTTCGGCTGAATACTTTCCTTCGCCGCATTTTTTAAATTGTTCAGAAAATCCGTGACAATGCGGTTCTTTTCCCCGGCAGCGAAAAACATTTCCGGTATAAAGGAAAGGGAATAAAAATCCACCTTACCCTCCTCAACCTTAATATAGTGAGGAACATCGGGAGGAAGGATAAATACGTCCCCGTGGGAAAGATGGGCAGAGCCCGTTTCCAGATAGTGTGTCATTTTCCCGCTGTTGATATAATAGATCTGAAAATAACTGTGGGTGTGAAGCTTCAGTGCCTCCGTTGGATTGGTAATACGGGAAATATGAAAATCCTTGGCGGCGCCTTTATAGTATGAAAGAACGAACTTCTTAATATCCATGGTCTTCCCCTTTCTCTTATATTATAACCCATATCGGACAAAATGCAATAAAAATAAGAAAATCTGCACACTTTTTGTTGTTTTTTCTGCTATAATTGAGTCAGATTCTAAAAAAAAGGAGAATTGTTATGAAAATCGTTGCATTGAACGGTCTTCTGGGCTATGGCTACAACGAGCACGCTTTGGAACTGGCTTTCAGCGAAAAAGTAGATTTTCTCGGTGTAGACGCAGGCTCCACTGACCCCGGACCCTATTATCTCGGAAGCGGAAAATCCTTTACTGACCGAGGCGCGGTGAAGAGAGACCTTTCTCTGGCACTTCCCAGGGCGCTTGCTCACAAAGCTCCCTTTATCATCGGTACCGCAGGCGGTGCAGGAAGCTCCCGCCACGTGGAATGGCTGAAAGAGATCCTTCTTGAGGTGGCAAAAGAGCAGAAGCTTCACTTCACTTTAGGTACGGTCTACAGTGACGTTACCAAAGAATACGTTATGGAAAAGTTTGACAGCGGTAAAATCACCAATATGAGTGACGAGCTGCCTCTGACCCGCGAATCCATCGAAGAAAGCACTACCATCGTCAGCCAGATCGGCATTGCGCCTATTATTTCTCTTCTGGAGAAGAACGTAGACGTTATTCTGTGCGGCAGAGCGTGCGATACTGCCATTTATGCAGCTCCCTGCATTTTCAAGGGCTTTAACCCCGGTCTGAGCTTTCATATGGCAAAGATCATGGAATGCGGCGCAATGTGCTCCGAGCCCGTTGCTGCAGCAGACGTTATGCAGGGCTATATGTACGAAGATCACTTCCAGCTTCGCCCCGCAAACCCCGAGCGTCGCTGCACGGTAGACCGCGTAGCGGCTCACACTCTCTACGAACAGTCCAACCCCTATCTGATCTTCGAGCCCGACGGCGTTTGTGACTTAACGGAATCCACCTTTACTCAGATCGACGACAGAACGGTGGAAGTACGGGGTTCCCGCTTCTTTGAAGCAGAAGAAAAGACACTGAAGCTGGAAGGCGTTAAGTGCTCCGGCTACCGCACCATTTGCCCCGCTACCGTTTACGACCCCGAAACCTGCCGCAACTTCGGCAAGATCGAGAAGATCGTTTTGGATTTTGTAAAGGAAAACACAAAAGACACCCTTCCCGAAGGCAGCTACAGCGTTACCTTCAAATTGAGCGGCGGCGCGGAATCCTCTATGGGTATCATTATGGATATCGTAGGAAAGACCCAGGAGATTGCAGATACGGTTTGCGCTCTCGTAAGAAGCCGTATGCTCCACTGTGACTACGAAGGAAGAAAATCCACCGCGGGAAATCTGGCATTGCCCTTCTCTCCCTCGGATATTCACGTAGGCGCAGTATATGAATTCAACGTATTCCACTTGGCAAAAGTTTCCGATCTGGGAGAAACCGCCAAGATCGTTACAGAGGAGGTAGCATTTTGAAAAAGCTCATTGATTACACAAAAGTTTTGCGCTCCAAAAATGCAGGACCGCTTTATATCACCTTTGATCTGATCTTCAACACCAAAGAAGAAATGAAATACGTTTACGAGCGCCTGACCAAGGAAGATATTGCCAAAGCTTATGATGTAGCTGTGGAAAAAATCGATATCATTCCTTTTGAAGTGGTAAGCTCCGTAAAGATCACCTTCCCCCGCAAGAATATCAGCGGCAGCCTTGCCGACAACGATATTTACGGCTGCCAGCAACACGTTCCCCTCTCTCTCATTGAGATCTGAGGAGGCGCAGAATGTACGCTGACAAGGAACACA
>JAZSDQ010000114.1:0-1574 GCA_045531235.1 Eubacteriales bacterium | reverse complement strand
TTCCCCTCCGATCATTGCGGGCTTTTGCTGGAATTGAATATTAAAGATCGGCTTCGTGTCACATCCGTTGATCTTCGCGCCGAAGGATTGGCAGAGGGAGAGCGGGAGGCTCTTTCCCGCCGGGCCCGCAACCGCATCGCCCGCCTTTGCAGTGATATTGCGATCGTGCATCATTGTGATGAAATGATGCAATCTAAGATGGAGCATCTTCATTGCTATAATCAAAAGGGAGAACTCTTCTGGGATCAAAATCGCTTTGCTTTGATGGAGAGCCTCTCTCAAGGAGTGGTGCTGAAAAATCTCATTTCGGGGGAAGAACTGACGATTCTTGCCGAGGGAGATCAGGTCATTTATAAAGGGGAGAGCCTTACCCCTTATGCTTGCGAGAAAAAGGAACTGAATCCTGCTGAGCGGGAAGGAACATTTTCAAAATATGCATTTTAAAGGAGAAACTATTATGAAACT
Source organism: Eubacteriales bacterium (assembly GCA_045531235.1). GTDB lineage: Bacteria > Bacillota > Clostridia > Oscillospirales > SIG627 > RGIG5579. The sequence continues at coordinate 1,109 of JAZSDQ010000114.1, read as the reverse complement.
GAGAGCAATGGGATTTAATATTCGCTTTGGTGATGATGCCAACGGGCATACTGTGAAGGAGCGGGCTCCGCGCGTGATGAATATTATTGAGGAGCAGGATCCGGATATCATCGGCTTCCAGGAGGTAACCCCCATCTGGATCAAGCCTTTGCGGGCGCTGGATGAAAAATATGACCACGTGATTCATTTCAGAGATGTGGAATGGCAGGAGGGTGCGCCGGTCTTTTGGAAAAAGGATCGCTTTGAATATGTATCCAGCGAGCAGTTCTGGTTCAATGATACCCCCGACCGCCCCCATATCAAGGGCTGGGGCGCCGATCATGTGCGCCATTGCATTCGGGTCACCCTGAAGGATAAGCAGAGCGGCAAGCTGATCCATGCCCATTCCTGCCATTTTTGCTATGTTCCCTCCGCCCAACCCAAAAGCGCAGAGCTGATGATCAAAAAGGTGAAGGCCCTGGGCGAAGGGGAGATCGCCGTCTGCATTGCCGATTATAATTTCTTCCCCGGCTCCGAGCCCGATCAGATTATGAAGACCTTCTTCAAAGAGGTGCGGCAGGAGATTGCCCCTGAGAGCCGCTGGGCTACCTGCAACGGATATAATCCGCCGGCAGAGAATGGCGGCATCATTGACCATTGCTACTATAGCGGCGAAGGGATCGATGCCTGCGGCTATGAGATCATCTCCAAGGATTTCGACGGGAAATACGCATCGGATCACTATGCAGTAATCTACGATTTTGACCTGAAATGATGCCACTGAAAATGGCGCATCTTTCGCCTTTTCCACCTCGGCGTATCGACATACGCCGTCGCCGTAAGAAGCCGAAACCTGCATCCATTTTGAGTGCCATCGGATTGATCCAAAGAGGGATTGGTATTTACTCAACTCTTGACTTTCTTGCTATTGCATGATATTATAAAACCTGTGGAGGAGGGCAGATTTCTGCTCGCCCTTTGCTGGGGTGTGGGTGGCTGTTTCCTTGGTCGGGGCTGGCCACCCCTTTTTTTTGAATTTAAAAAAAAGAGTCGAAATTTGGTGTATAAGTCCCATTTATGGGATGAATAATCGTTTATAATAAAAAGCAGAAGAGTTTTCCTCTTCTGCT
>JAZSDQ010000013.1:0-11356 GCA_045531235.1 Eubacteriales bacterium | reverse complement strand
TCGATATTCTTCAGATTATGGACTCTCGCCCCTTTGACTACAATACTGTCTTTTGCCATATTTAATCCTTTATTTTAATCGTTTTGTAATGCGCGGAGCTTATCGCGAAGCACAGCTGCCGTTTCAAAATCAAGCCGTTTGGAAGCTGCCATCATCTCAAAACGAAGCTTTTCTGCAAGATGTGCTTTTTCCTGAGGAGACATTGCAGAGATCTTCTTTTTCTTTTCTTTCTTTTCCGTCGGTTTCTCCGTAACGGTGGGCAAAGACTGCAGTTTCTTTTCAATGCCCTTCGGTGTGATGCCGTGCTCTTTATTATATGCATCCTGGAGGGTGCGGCGGCGCGCAGTTTCATTCATGGCACGTTTCATAGAATCGGTAATTTGATCGGCATACATAATCACCTTACCGTCAACGTGTCTTGCCGCGCGACCGATGATCTGTATAAGACTCCTCTCGCTTCTGAGGAAGCCTTCTTTATCCGCATCCAGAATGGCGATGAGGGATACTTCGGGCAGATCCAGACCTTCACGAAGAAGGTTGATACCTACGAGAACGTCAAATTCACCTCGGCGAAGATCCTTAAGCAATTCAACGCGTTCCATGGTTTCCACATTGTGGTGCATATAACGAACACGGATCCCTTTTTCGGAAAGGTACTCGGTAAGATCCTCCGCCATTTTCTTCGTTAAAGTAACAACAAGAATTCTTTCTTTCTTTTCCACACGCTGAAGGATCTCTGAAATGAGATCATCGATCTGTCCCTCCGTTTCTCTCACCTCACAAAGAGGATCCAGAAGACCCGTAGGACGAATGATCTGTTCCACCACAGCGTCACTTCTCTCCAATTCAAATTCCGCAGGCGTTGCACTGACATATAGAGTTTGCCCAATTTTGGAATCGAATTCATCAAAGCGGAGAGGTCTGTTGTCAAATGCAGAAGGCAAGCGGAAGCCATATTCCACAAGATTTTCCTTTCTTGCCCGATCTCCCGCACTCATAGCACGCACTTGTGGGATGGTAACGTGGGATTCATCTACCATCAAAATAAAATCATCGGGAAAATAATCAAGAAGGGTAAAAGGCGTACTTCCCGGAGGGTTGCCTGCAAATACGCGAGAGTAATTTTCAATACCGCTGCAGTATCCGATCTCCTGCACCATTTCCATATCGTAATTGACGCGGTCACGAAGTCGCTGAGCCTCAAGCACTCTGCCCTGCCCCTCAAAATAGGCAACCCGTTCCGCAAGCTCTCTGCGGATTTCACTGATGGCGCGTTCTCTTTTTTCAAGACTTGTGGTGTAGTGGCTTGCAGGGTAAATGACAATATGATTCAGATTTGCAACTGCCTTGCCCGTGAGTGCATGGAACTCGGTTAAGCGGTCAATTTCATCACCGAAAAATTCCACGCGAACGGCGGTTTCACTGTTGCCCGCAGGGAAAATATCCACAACGTCACCACGGACACGGAATTTGTTACGAATAAAATTCAGGTCATTTCTTTCATACTGAATCTCCACCAGACGACGAAGAAGATCGTCACGGGAGAGGGACATTCCAGGCCGGAGGGATACTGTCATGGAAGAATATTCCTGAGGGTCACCTAAGGTATAGATGCAAGAAACCGAAGACACGATAATGACGTCACGCCGCTCAAATAATGCAGAGGTGGCGCTGTGACGAAGCTTATCAATTTCTTCATTGATGGCGGAATCTTTCTCGATATAAATATCTTTTCCCGGAATATACGCCTCGGGCTGATAATAATCGTAGTAGGACACAAAGTACTCCACCGCATTGTTGGGGAAGAATTCGCGAAATTCGCTGCAAAGCTGCGCGGCGAGGGTCTTATTGTGAGCAAGAACGAGGGTGGGACGGTTGAGGCGGGCAATCACATTTGCCATGGTAAAAGTCTTACCAGAGCCGGTAACACCGAGGAGAGTTTGCTCTTTCAGGCCATTTTCAATACCGTGAACGATCTTTTCAATGGCTTCCGGCTGATCGCCTGTTGGTTTGTAATCGGATACCAATTCAAAATGATCCATAAAAAGCTCCTTTCCCTCGTATTTTTCTCCATACAGATTCATTATATCATAAAATATTTTATAAGTAAATAAAGATAAGAAGCTTTTTTGATTCACTATCTTTTTTTGTCAGTTTAACAAGAAAAAAGTATAGATTTTTTTTAGCAAGTAGACTATAATGGTCTTGATAAAATGTTTAGGAGAAAAGCTATGAAATACGGCTTTGGCATAGATCTTGGCGGAACGACGGTAAAGATCGCATATTTTGACGAAAACGGCACGCTTTTGGAAAAATGGGAAATTCCCACAGTAACAAAAGATAATGGAAAGAAAATTCTTCCCGATATTGCAGATTCCATTGAGAATTACCTCACAAAAAATACAATCAAAAAAGAGAATATTCTCGGCATCGGAATCGGTGTTCCCGGTCCTGTTCGCAGTGACGGCACCGTGAACCGATGCATCAACCTTGGATGGGGCATTTTCAATATAGAAAATGAATTGAACCGTTTGACTGGATTTCCCGTAAAAGCAGGAAACGATGCTACGGTGGCAGCGCTTGGTGAATGCTGGAAAGGAAGCGGCAGTGACAACATGGTGCTCATTACCCTTGGCACAGGCGTTGGCGGCGGCGTTGTTCTTGGCGGCAGGGTGATTCACGGAGCCCACGGGGCAGGCGGTGAACTGGGACACATGGTACTGAACAGAGAGGAAACGCTTCCGTGCAATTGCGGCAAATACGGCTGTGTGGAGCAATACTGTTCAGCAACGGGTATCGTTCGTTTGGCAAAAGAACGTCTCACCTCGTCAAACGAGTTTTCTTCCCTGCGAAGCATTCGCGAAATCAGCTGTAAGGATATTTTTGATAAAGCAGCGGAGGGTGACAAAGTCTCTTTGGAGATTTTAGAAAAAGTATACGGCTATATGGGAGAATTCATTGCCAATGTATGCGATCTTGTAGACCCGGAAGTGGTAGTGCTCGGCGGTGGCGTAAGCAGAGCAGGCGCTCCCCTTTTAAACGGAGTAAAGCGCTATTTTGAAAAAGCGGTTTTCCACGCAGCATCTGATGTGCGTTTTGCCCTTGCAAGTCTTGGCAACGATGCAGGCGCTTACGGTGCTTTCCGCTTGTTACTCACGGAAATATAATAATAAAAAACGCAGACAAATGTCTGCGTTTTTTATTTATCATCAGTCAAGATAGGACATCATTCTCAGGATGCGGCGGCAAGAGGAAATGACCGCTTTTCTGTCAAGACTTCCCTCTCGGATCATTTCGGCGGGATCACATCTTTCCGGCGCATTCTTATAGAAGGTGGTGATTAGTTCCGGCATCTTCACGTCACTGCCTGCATGGATCTCTTCATCAATATTAGAAAGGACCCTCCAGTCGGTCATAACAACGCCGTCATACTTCCACTCGCCACGAAGAATACCGTTAAGTGCCTCCCAGTTGGCGCTCATCTGCACACCGTTTACAGGGTTATAGGAAGTCATCAATCCCCAAGGTTTGCCCTTCTTCACGGCAATTTCAAAGCCCTTAAGATAGATTTCTCTAAGCGCTCTTTCCGACACGCGGGAATCGGCAATTCTGCGGTTCGTTTCACGGTTATTTGCGCAGTAATGCTTTACGGTAGCAACGATGGACCGACTCTGTACGCCGCGGACACAGGCCGTAGCAAAAAAACCTGAAATCAAGGGATCTTCGGAATAATATTCGAAGTTTCTTCCGCAGCGCGGGCTTCGCTGTATATTGAGAGCCGGTGCAAGCCAGATGCCGATATTATTTTCTTTTACCTCATCGGCAACAGCGGCGCCCATACGCTTCGCAAGATCAAGATTCCAAGTCTGGGAAACAGTATTTTCACACGGGAAAAAGGTGGGCGTTACGCCGCGGCCCTCACGAATACGAAGGCCTGCCGGGCCATCGGCAGTGGGAATAAGGGGCATAAGCTTTTTATCTTGGCGTTCATAGCGAGGTGATATACCGATACCGTTGGTATTGGAGGCATTCATCATTGGATGACCGTAGATCATTTCTGCCATATCCTCCAAAGTGAGGGTAGCTAGGAACTCTTCCGATTTATTCTGCGCCAAAGCGTCTGCCAAGGTCATTTCTTCATCAGGTGGCGCTGCCTTCAGATCCATGCCTACAGCCTTGTGAGAACGCGGAGCAGCCTTGGGAAGGGCTTCGAAGCTTCCATCGGCAAGCAGGCGCCTTTCCAATGCGCGGGGCGCCATATACGAATGGCATTTTTTGCAAATAATATCGTCACTCAGATCGAAAGAAAGAGCCTTTTTAATATCCCGAATATTGGTACCGACGAAAACGGAGTATTCCCCTTTTTCCAAAACGAAGGAGCTCTTTTTGATCTTTCCGAGATCGTCGAAAGAAGCAAAATCACGAATAGAAAACCGAAGCTTCAAAACAGCCTCTTCCCTAGGGAGAAGCTCTTTTGTTTTTGCAAAAGAAGACAGCACTTTTGCCGCTTTGCCGAGTTTTCCTTGAGGTGCGGAAAGATATGCCTGAATCACTTCTTTTCCCGGGAAATTACCAATATTTTTAACACTGACAGAAATTTCTACTCTACCGTTTTCAAACGAGGATGAAATCACATTTGTTTCAAACTCAGTATAGCTCAATCCAAAGCCGTAGGGATAAACCACCTTATCCTTAGCAAAGGTTTCAAAATAGCGATATCCCACAAAAATATCTTCTGTGTAATCTTCGTGATCCTCAAAAGCAGCATAGCCCTCAGACGAGGGATAATCCTCCAAATCTGCAGCAAGGGTGTGCTGAAGGTGTCCGGAGGGATATTTTTCACCAAGCAAAAGCTCGGTAAGGACTTCGCCTGCAATTCCACCGCTATACAAGGGATAAAGGATGGCGTTGATATTAGGATTTTCCGCAAACTCTTTGACACAGACAGGACCGCAGGTATTGAGAATTACTACGACTTTTTCATAGTCGCAGCAAAGACGGTCAAGAAGGTCCTTCTCCTCTTTCCATAAATAAAAATCCCCTTTCAATCCACTACGATCACCAAAGCCATCTCCCTCGGAGGAATGGCGACTGATGCAGTAAACAGCAACGTTTCCAAACGCTTTAGCTTCCCGGTAAAGGGTCTCGGGAAGGACGGGAAGGCGGGTCATATTCACACTGCGCCAGGCATTGTATTTGGCGATGGTTCCACATTCTTTTCTGGCAGCATCAAGAACCTTACCGATCTCCTGCTGATAAAAATCAACAAGGGGATGATACAAGGAAAGCTTACCCTTCTTTTCAGCTTCGGAAAGGCCGTCAACGAGAGTAATCTTTTTATCCGTAAATACTCTGCCGCTTCCACCGCCACCGAACAGGAATTCACCGATGCCTGTGCCGAAAAGACAAATCTTTTCTCCAAGTGCCAAAGGAAGCGCACCGTCATTTTTCAAAAGGACGGTCCCCTCAGCTGCAATCTTCTTTGCCAGTTCCCAATGAGAACGGCTACTGGTTACAAAACTGCGATTCTTGCCAAGCGGCAGAACCGGCTGATATAAAAAGCGTGCAAAACGTATCATAATAAGGCTCCTAAAAATATATTACGCTTGTATTGGTTTTGCAAGGCTGTTTAGGGAAAATTTATAAAGAAAATTTTTGACGGAATTTGGGAATGGCAATAAAGCAAAGCACGGTACCGACGAATGCGCAGCCGAGCCAAACAAGCAAAGTTGCATTCCAGCCAAAACCTTCAGAAACGACGGCAACGCCGAAGGTGGAAACAGCACTTCCTATATAAGTGCAAGAATTGATTACACCGGAAGCGGTTGAAACATTACCGAACTTTTTAAAATATGCAGGAATCATACAAACAAGCATCATATTGACTCCATACATACAGCCGATCAGGACTGCAAAAAACAAGACAGACAACGCCGCCGACAAATCAGAAAGCAGATACAGGCCGAGAGCCGCCACTGTACCAACTGCGAAAAAGAGTACGGCGCAGCTTATAGGGTCACGAAGCTTTGTTACATACAGCTTCCCTGCCAATTCATAGCAAAAGATGCCGAATACAGGAAGAAGCACTCCGGAAAGAATAGACACGGAATTGCTGAGATCAAATGCCTCTGCAAGGTAGGAAGGCATCCAAGTGGTCACGCTGTCGCGAAGCACACCTTGCATAACGATGGCAACCATCACCAAAATCATAACAGGGGTAAACACAGTAGCGAAGGCGCCGAGCTTTTTCTTGCCTGGTTCCGTTTCGCTTTCCGCTTCTTTTTTCATCGTAAACGGATCAACTTCCGGAGCAAAGGTATTCCAGATGAAAAGCATGATAAATCCGCAAGCGGCAGAGAAAAAGAACACCCACTTCCAGCTGAATGCTGAAATAATAATGGGCGATACAAGATAAACCAGTATCGTACCGAGAGAGCTTCCCCAAGACACCTTGGGAATACTTCTCGTGTATTCATCATCATTCAGCAAAACGGTCATCATTTTCACGACGGGCGGCCACAACATGGACTGAGCAAAGCCATTGATACACCATAGAATAATCATTGCTATAGGTTTCGATGCAATGGGGATGCAGAGATTCATCATCACCGTTAAAATAAGACCGTAGCTGACCATATTTTTTGGCGAATAGCGGTCCCCTGAAATGCCGCTGATGATCTGTCCGACACCGTAGGTTACAAAGCTTCCCGTAACCGCAATGGATATCAAGCTTTTGGACACGCCGGTATCACTGATAATTTCAGAAATAATGGCAGCAAAATTGGTTCTTGTGATATAACTGACCATATATGTAATGGCAAACAATAATGTTAATTTACTTGTTCGTTGCTTCATTTTACACACCTCTGAATTTATTTATAATGTCACTTGGATCGGCGAATCAATCTCAAGTTGATCCGGGAATACCTTGCAATCGTATGCTAAGATTTTTACACCCTTTTGCGCTGCCAGGCGCAAAGCGTCTCCAAACGCTTTATGGGTTTTATCATTTGGCGAAAACGAGAAAATCTCTTGCATTTGTATCACAAAAAGAATATACGCTTCATAGCCACTTTCCTTAGCGCGGCAAAGTTCTTGAATATGTTTCACTCCGCGCAGAGTGGGAGCATCGGGGAAAGAGGCTTTTCCGTCTTCCTCCAAGGTAACCCCCTTTACCTCCATAAATGCACGACGATCGCCATCTTCAATAAAAAGATCAAACCGCGAAGAACCGAACGTTACCTCCCGGCTGACTTTGGCAGTGGGAGAAAAGAGGCCGCTTCGCGGAATCCATTCCTCGGCCAAAGCATTGGGGAGCTGAGAATCCATATTCACAAGAAGGGGCTCTTTCCCAACTCTCTTCTTCTCCACGGCAATGAGATCGTATTTTGTTTTTCTCAAGGGATTTGGCGATGTTTCCAGATATACCGTAGTACGCGGTAAAAGAAGTTCGCGGCATCTGCCGGTATTATTCACATGAACCGTTTCCTCATTGCCCGTAAGCAATACTTTTGCTATAAAGCGATTGGGTCGAGAGAGAAATTCGGCTTTGACGATGTTTTTATATTTCATACATACACCTTTTGTTAATTTTATCACAAGATAAAAAGAATCGCAACAATCTGAAGAAAAAAAGCGAAAATTCTTGGCTTTTCATTGACTTTGGAAAAAGAGCGTGCTATAATTAGTTTAATTAAATCATCGGAGGGTTTCCAAAATGAAGCACATTCAAACTCTTGAAACCAAGAATCTTTGTGAAAGCGCTAAAAAGGGCGGTTGCGGCGAATGCCAGACTTCTTGCCAGTCTGCCTGCAAGACCAGCTGCGGTATTGCAAATCAGCAGTGCGAAAACAAGGAATCTAAATAAGTTATGAAGACAGAAAATGCCCCCGATGGCGGCATTTTTTGTAGGATGGAGATTTTATGGTACATTGTTATAAATTGGGCGGAATGAATATCGTTTTGGATACGTTCTCCGGCGGCGTGCACGTTGTTGACGAAGTAGCCTTTGATATGATACGCGATTTTGAGTACTTATCCAAAGAAGAACTCATTGAAAAAACACTTCTCTCCCATAAAAACGAAGAAGAAGTTACGAAAGAAGCCTTGGAAGAGTGCTACGACGAGATCCTTTCCCTAAAAAATGACGGAAAGCTTTTTGCGCCCGATACCTTTGCCGATGCGGCAAGCACCTTAAAAGAAAAGACGAGCGGTGTTGTGAAGGCACTATGCCTCCACGTAGCACACACCTGCAATCTGAATTGCTCTTACTGCTTCGCCAGCCAAGGAAAATATCAAGGCGAACGCGCCGTAATGTCCCTTGAGGTTGGTAAAAGAGCATTGGATTTTCTCATTGAAAATTCCAAAGGCAGGAGAAATCTTGAGGTTGACTTTTTCGGCGGTGAACCGCTGATGAATTTTGACGTGGTAAAAGAACTTGTAAAATATGCCAGAGAAAGAGAAAAAGAAACGGGCAAAAATTTCCGCTTTACTTTGACCACAAATGGCATTCTCATTGACAATGACGTGATTGATTTTGCCAACCGTGAAATGTCTAACGTGGTTCTCAGCCTTGACGGAAGAAAAGAAGTCCACGACAGATTCAGGGTTGACTATGCAGGCAACGGCAGCTGGGATAAGATTGTTCCGAAATTCCAAAAGCTGGTAAAGGCGCGGGACAACAAAGCTTATTATATGCGTGGCACCTTTACCCACCACAATCCCGATTTCGTCAACGATATCAAAGAGATGCTGAAACTCGGTTTCACAGAGCTGAGCATGGAACCCGTGGTATGCGCTCCCAACGATCCCAGCGCGCTGACGGAAGAAGATCTCCCCATTGTTCTCAAGCAATACGAAGAATTGGCTGAGCTTATGATGAAAAAGAGAAAGGAAGGCAACCCCTTCACCTTTTATCATTATATGATCGATCTGAAAGGCGGTCCTTGCATTTATAAAAGAGTATCCGGCTGTGGCTCGGGAACGGAATATATGGCTGTTACTCCCTGGGGCGACCTTTATCCCTGCCATCAATTCGTAGGCGATGAAAAGTTCTTACTTGGAAATATCTGGGACGGCGTTAAAAACAAAGCCGTTCAAAAAGAGTTCTTTGACTGTAACGTATATACTCGCACAGAATGCAATGATTGCTGGGCAAAGCTTTACTGCTCCGGAGGTTGTGCGGCAAATGCATATCATTCAACGGGATCTGTCAACGGCGTTTACGAATACGGCTGTAAACTTTTCAGAAAAAGAATGGAATGCGCCATCATGCTGGAAGCGGCAAAGGCACTGACGGAATAAATGAATACTCCGATTTTTGACTTTGTGGAAGAATACAAAAAATCGTCTTCAATGCGTCTGCACATGCCCGGTCACAAGGGAGATCCCATTCTTGGAATAGAGTCTTCTGATATTACGGAAATCAGCGGCGCGGACGTGTTATACAATGCAGACGGCATCATAAAAGAAAGCATGGAAAACACTTCCCTGCTGTTCGGAAGCAAAAAAACGCTGTATTCTACCGAGGGGTGTACTCTCGCAATTCGAGCTATGCTTGCCTTAGCAATCATAGATGCCAAGAGCAAAAAGAAAAAGCCCTGTATTCTGGCCACCAGAGCTGCGCACAAGTCTTTTTTGACTACTGCGGCGCTCCTTGATTTTATTCCCCAATGGATCGAGCCTGAACATGGCGGAAACTTGATTTCCTCACAGATCACCGCGGAAGATCTAAAAAAGCATTTTAAAAATTGCAAAGAGAAACCAACAGCACTATATATCACATCCCCCGACTATCTCGGGCAAATGGCAGATATTGCTTCCCTATCGAAAATCTGCAGGGAAGAAGATATTTTACTTCTTGTGGATAATGCTCACGGAGCATATCTGCGCTTTTTGCAGGAATCATACCATCCCTTGGATCTGGGAGCTGATATGGTATGTGACTCTGCGCACAAAACCTTGCCCGTCCTTACGGGCGGAGCCTATCTTCACCTTGCCTTTTCCCTTTCTGATGAAACCATTGACCAAGCAGAAAGTATGATGCGGCTTTTTGCTTCTACCAGTCCATCGTATATTATTTTACAGTCTTTGGATCTCGCCAACAAATATCTTGCTGACGGGTACAAAGAAAGGCTTTTACAGTTTTCCTCAGAGCTTTTTAATTTCAAAAAGAAATTGAGAAAGATGGGCTTCGTCCTGATTGAAAAAGAGCCTTTAAAAATCGTTATTGAAGCGAAGGCTTCCGGTTATCTCGGAACCGAGCTTAGTGAAATTTTGGAAAGAGAAGGCGTGTTTTGCGAATTCTGCGATCCCGATTTTTTGGTCTCCATGTTCACTTGCGAAAACGAGCCCCAAACTTTGGAGCATTTGGAAAGCATCTTTCAAAAGATACCTTGCAGGGACCCGATTCTCGTTTTCCCACCAAAAGTTTCCCACGGCAGGGTGCTTCATTCCCCAAAAGAAGCTTTGTTTTCTCCCTCGATAGAAGTTGATTTAGAGAGCGCAGTGGGCAAATGCCTTGCAGATCCCGGTATTACTTGCCCCCCTGCCGTTCCCATTGCTATTTGCGGCGAAACAATCACGGAAGAGCACGTCAAAGCCTTTCGGTATTACGGAATAAAAAAGCTGAGAGTTATAAAAAAACAAGGACTATGAAATTCATAGTCCTTATTTTTATTCAATATTTATTAGGGGCGCATACCCAAACCGCCCTCAAGGGTGATGGTCTCGCCTGTCATATACTTAAAATCGGGATGAGCAAGCTGAACGCAGACTCTGCCGATATGCTCCTCGGGACGGCCAAAGAATCCCATGGGAGGTGTGTGCACGTTCTTTTCAAATGCATCGGGATATGCCATTTGGAAATTCTCCAGCTGTGCTGTCCAAGCAAGAGGACAAACAACGTTTACGTTAATTCCATCTTTACCCCATTCTGTAGCAGCTACTCGTGTAAGACCACGGATACCTTCTTTTGCTGCAGCATATGCACACTGACCGAAGTTACCGAAAAGACCAGCACCTGATGCGAAGTTGATTACGGAACCCTGTGTTTTTGCAAGGTATGGATAGCAAGCCTGCATATAGTGGAATGTTGCGTATAATCCTGAGTATACAGCTAAGTCAAACTGTTCTACTGTGTGATCAGCGATTGTTACGCCAGAAGCAGAAGCCTGTGCGTTGTTGATAAGAACGTCAATACGTCCGAACTTATCGATGGCCTGTTTTACGACGTTGTTTACAACAGCAACATTGTCTGCGCCTGCGCTAACGTCAGCCTGTACTGCAAGAACTTCGATTCCATAAAGTTTTTCTAATTCTTCTTTTGCATCTTCCAATTTTTGTAAGTTACGTCCGG
>JAZSDQ010000003.1:0-10446 GCA_045531235.1 Eubacteriales bacterium | reverse complement strand
TGCTTGGTGTAGAAACAGGCCTCCGGATTGCTTTGGAAAAGGCTTTCCCTGCATTGTTCCCGGCTTTGGTAATCTCTCGAATTCTCACTGCAACAGTTCCTCGCTCGATAAAACGGGGAGCGTATTTTCTTCCTTTTTTCATGGGGCTTTTCTGCGGCTTTCCCGTAGGGGCGGCAACCATCATTGATTTGAGAAAAAAAGAGCTATTATCCCGTGAAGAGGGGGAAAGACTGCTCTTTTTCTGCTGTAACGCAGGGCCTTCCTTTGTTCTTGGAGTTTGCGGAATCGGTGTTTTTCACAACACCAAGGCAGGAGCTTTGCTGCTGGCGCTCCAATGCATATTATCTTTCATCTTTTTTCTTTGTTTTCTTTCAAAAAAAACTTATTTCCAAGAGGATAAAAAGGAAACTGAAAATTCTTTTCCTCCCTTTTACAAAGTACTTTCCTCTGCACTAAAGGACGCACTTTCTTCCTTTTTGTATATTCTTTCATGCATTGTATTTTTCTCATTTATTACGGAACTGATTTTTTCTTTGCTTTCCGTAAATAGCGGAGGAGAAGCCGTATTTCACCTTTTTTGCGAATTGACCGGAGGAGTAGCTAAACTTGAAACGTTTCCTCTTTCCCTCGCCTTTCCCATTTGTGGCGCAGCCCTTGGTTGGTCTTCTCTTTCCGTTCATTTGCAGACCTTGGGACTTCTTTCGGAAAGTGATCTTTCTTACAAGTCGTATCTCTTGGGGAGAATGTTTTTTTCTCTCCTGATGGCGGTGGGAGCATCTTTTTTGCAAAAGCTCTTGTAAAAAAGTATTTCTTCGTGTAGAATGAAAAGGAAGGACGGGTGAAAATGAAGAAAAAGATAAATTATGAGGAAACTTGTGTTCTCTGCGAACACGGTCAGGAAATCTTTGACGGTGAATACTGTATCTGCAAAAAGAAGGGTGTGGTCTCCCCCAACGATCACTGCTCTCATTTTTGCTTTGATCCTTTGAAAATGAAGGTCAGCGTACGTAAGATCCCCGAATTTCGCCCTATGCCGGAATGGCTCAATAAATAAAGAAGTAAAAAGGAACTGCACTTGGTGCAGTTCCTTTTTTTTATTTTTCATTTCTTTTTTGTTTAGCAGTGGGGCGGTCGCGGTTGGGAGAAATGCCGAAGCGCTTTTTATACGCTCGGTAAAACGAGGAATACTCACGAAATCCGCTGTTTTCACATGCTTCCGAAATGCTTTCTCCCTCTCGGATCAAGCTTCTTGCAAGAAGAAGGCGCTTAATGAGAACATAATCCCAAAGAGTGGAACCCGTTGCCTTTTTAAAGCTGCGGCTTAATTGTGATTTGGAAAGGTAAAAACGCTTTGCAATGGCATCCAGAGAAAGATCCAAGGAAAGATTGTGATTGACGTATTCAATAATATCATAGATCTTGCCAAGCTCTTTTCTTTCTTGAAAATTCTGCTCTTTTTTCAGATACAAATTACTCGCTTCCACCAAAATGGAACACAAAAAGGAAATCAAGGTAAGGCGAATACGGTAGGAAGAACTGTCCTCCGTCAGATCCATCACCGCAGGCAAAAGGCCCTCCAAGCAATATAAGTGAAAATGATTTCCCGTACCAAGGCGTCTTTCCTGGAAAGGAATAAACAAAGCGCCTTCCGGATCTAAAGATGCGATCAGCGAAGGATGAAAACGGATTCCAAGCCTTTCGTAAGGAAGTCCCGGCTGTAAGCGGATCCGATGGCTTTCTCCTGCACGCATCAGCATAACGGAGCCTGAGGAAAAGGGCTGTTCATTTCCCTCTACCAGCATGACTCCCTCTCCTGAGAGGATCACCAGAACCTCGTGCATTTCATGGGCATGAAGCTGGTTTTGAAACGGCGTATCCGTAGGTGTAATGGAATGATGAAAAATCAGATCGGGAGAGTGGTAGACACAGATTTCTTCTTTCATTGCTCTTTCCTTTCTGTTAATTTTCGCTATTATAACAAAAAAAGACAATATTTGCAATATTTTTTGATATAATATGAAAAAAATGTAATTTACTTGCATATTATTTTTTGTTATACTGTTTTTAGGAAAACAAGAGAACCTTGTTTTTTTGATTTAAAATTATAAAAAGGAGAGATCCGAAATGAAAGAAAAAGTAATCGTTATTACCGGTGCAGGCGGCGTACTTTGCTCCGGATTTGCAAAAGAATTGGCGAAAGACGGCCACAAGGTAGCACTCCTTGACCGTAACCTGGAATCTGCAGAAAAATTTGCTGCTGAAATTCGTACAAACGGCGGAACGGCCAAAGCGTATGGTTGTGACGTGCTGAAAAAAGATTCTCTGGAAGCTGCCCACGAAGCTGTTCTTAAGGATTTTGGCAAATGTGACATTCTCATCAACGGTGCAGGCGGAAACAATCCTCGCGGAACTACCGATCACGAGATCTACGAAGCGGGCGACGAAGCAAGAGAAAATATCAAAACATTCTTCAATCTGGATCCCGACGGCATTGGCTTTGTATTTAACTTGAATTTCCTCGGCACCCTTCTTCCCACCCAGGTATTCGTTCCCGATATGATCGGTAAAGAAGGCTGCAGCATTCTCAACATTTCCTCTATGAATGCTTACCGTCCTTTGACCAAGATTCCCGCATACAGCGGCGCAAAGGCTGCCATTTCCAACTTTACTCAGTGGCTTGCCGTTCACTTCGCTTCTGCAGGAATCCGAGTGAATGCCATTGCTCCCGGATTTTTCGTAACCAAGCAGAACCAAGCTCTCCTTTTCAATGATGACGGAACTCCCACGGCCCGTACCGAGAAGATCCTCAATGCCACTCCCATGAAACGCTTTGGTGAATCCGAAGAACTCAACGGTGCTTTGAAGTTCCTTCTGGATCCTGAGCAGGCAGGCTTTATCACCGGTGTGGTACTCCCCGTTGACGGTGGCTTTTCCGCTTATTCCGGAGTATAATTAACTATATATTATATATAATGAAAACAAGCCGAGAGATCTCGGCTTGTTTTTTACGAATTTTCTTTTTTTAACAGCATAGAGCTGACGGCAAACACCGTCTTTCCTTGATACTCCAGACGGTCCCAGCCCTTATCTCCAATTCCTGTACGGAGGATATATTCACCATTCAAGAGGGTTCCCACCACGTTTTCTTCCCCTGTAGTAGGAGAAGATCTGAGATTAACCTCCTCTTTGGCGGTCACTTCTTCCGATACCGTTTGAAAGCTATGTCCGGGAGCAGGATCCGGAGCCTCTTCCACGACCTTTTCCGAAAGGTAGGAATATACGGCGTAAACTTCTTTTCCTTGATAAATAAGCCTTGCCCAGCCCATATCGCTGATACCGGTACATTCAAGGAACTCGCCTTTTTTAAGCAGCCCTACTTTTTCACCTTCCGTGGAAGGTGTTTTTCTTAAATTCACTTCATCTTTAGCGGTAAGACGGATGTTTACTTTTTCAAAAGTCTGTTTAAAATCCACGGGAGTATCCACTTCCGTTGGACGAAGACTTGTGTTTTTCGGCGGCGTGTATTCCCTTTCAAAATAAGCAACATTTAAGTCCACATTCCCGGAAATCCCGTCAATTTTTCCTTGATCGCTGTATTGCCACATGGCATAGGAATCATTACCCTCGGGATAAAGCGCTTCGGGGTATTTCTCCTGAGAATAGCGAGCGACCCATACAGGATATTTTCCCAAGATACGGTCTTTTTGCCACATTTCTCCCGATTCGAAATCCAGCTGCTGGGTGTAGAGCATAGCTTCATATCCTGCATTTTCAATTTCTCCGAGAAATGCCAGGGCGGTGTCCGTTCGGACCGCAGCAGTCACATCCTTTTTATAAGAATCCATTTCCCAGTCCAAAACAACGGGATAGCTGATGGCAAAGCCCTCAATCTGTTCCAGTACCCACTGCGCTTCTTTTCTGGCGTCCTGCGGAATCTTGGCGCCGGAATAAAAATAAACCCCTGCAAGAACACCGTGTTTTTCCGCTTGCTGAAGATTGTAAACCGCCTTGCTGTCAAGAGCATACCCGCCATCGGAATACGCGCCGATGCGGATCATGGCGAACTTGATGCCTGCATCCTTTACCTTTTTCCAATCAATGGTACCCTGCCAGCGGGAAACATCCATTCCGGGGACAAAAACAGGCTCTTTTGTGACAATGTCTTCCGTTTTCGTTTCTTCCTCTGTTTTTGTATCTTCCTCGGTGTTTGTTTCAAAAAAGCCGGAAGTTTCATTCACCTCTGTCGAGGTTTCTGCCGTGGTTTCCGAGGGATTGCCACCCACTTCCACAGAAGGACTTTCAGGAGAAGAACAGGAAAAAAGAGAAAACGCTGCAAACAGTGTAATTACCAAAGAAGACAAAAAATAAACAGATATTTTCTTGGGGTTCATTGAAGTAATCATTGTTTTCTCCTTTCTTTTTACTTTGAATCATTTTAGCAAAGAAGGTTCTATTCGTCAAGAAAAACGGAAACGCTTGACAAAGGCTGAAAAAAAAGCTAAAGTAAACGTACCGAAGAAAAGAGGCAATATATGAAAAAGAAATATCTGATCATTGATACTGCAATTTTACCCGAGTGTTACGAAAAAGTAGTGGAGGCAAAAACACTTGCCGAAACAGGAAAAGCAAAGGACATCAGCGAGGCTGTCCGCAAGGTTGGCATTTCCCGTAGCACCTATTATAAATACAAGGATTACATTTTCGCCCCCGGAAAGGATAGTTCCCTTGGAAAAAAGGCAATTCTTTCCTTTAATCTGACACATAAGGCAGGGGCGCTTTCACAGGTGCTCAGTCTTGTCAGTGAGCACAAGGCAAACATTCTTACCATTCATCAAAATCTTCCCATTGCAGGAAAGGCGCACATTACCCTTTCTTTGGAAACGAAGAATCTGCAATTGGATCTTGATGAACTCTTGCGTGGGATCTCCTCCCTCTCCGGTGTTTCGGGAGCAAAGCTTATTGCCATAGAATAATAAAAAAGAGGCTTTTCAGCCTCTTTTTTTACGCCTTGTAGCGGAGAGTGACGGTACCGTCGTCGTTATAGGTAACACCCTCGCCGCGAAAGCTCATTTTTTCAATAGATTCAAAAAACTCTTCCTTGGTTTTGAAAGGAACCTTTGCCTCGCGAAGTACCTTTTTCGCCTCAGCTGCTCCGTCGGAAAGGAGGGCGCACAAAACCGAAGTCTGAACCTTTGCGCTAAGAACGCAGGCCATTTCCACATCCTCTACCCCGAAGTTTGCAGAATGGCTGACGCCGTAGCAACCACCGCAGTAAGGATGAACACAGGGCATCACACAGCAAATATCGCCGAGATCACTGCAACCCGAAGCATGTGCTCTGTTGAAATCCACTTTTTCGGGAGGCAGATAATTCAAACAAACATCACTGAAAATTCTTCTCAAATTGTGGTCGTTGATACGAGGCGCATGCTGATGCTGATCCTCAAAATAAACGTGGCACTGCATAGCAGCAGCGGCGGCAGCATAAGCACGGTTCACCTTTTCACTGGCTGCACGGACGGCCTCCAGCGTTGCACCGCGAACGTAGCTTTCGGAAACCACCTCGTCGGGAATGGCATTGATGGCAACGCCGGCCTTGGTAAAAATGGGATGGAAACGGATATGATCCTCGTCACGGAAGGTCTCGCGAAGGGCATTTGCCGCCGTCAAAGCGGTCTGCGCCGCATACAGAGCGTTGTTTCCGAGGTGAGGCTTTCCACCTGCATGGGCCGCCTTGCCGCGGAAGGTGGCTTTTTTCAGAATATTACCATTGCTTCCTGCGGGGCAGAGAAATCCGGGATCCGTGGTAGCGTGCACCATAAAGGACATATCCACACCGTCAAGATAGCCACGGTATAAAAACTCCATTTTACCGCCAAAAAACTCAATAATTCCCTGCTTTTTCAATTCGCGGCGATACTCGATCTCAATTCCCTCTTCTGCGGGAACGGCAATAAGGCGGATTGAGCCACAAAGGCCGTCCAAAGCACCGGGAGCTTTCAATGCAATGGCAACACCCAAAAGGCCCGCGCATTGGCAGTGGTGACCGCAAGCATGCACAGCGCCTGTTTCGGGATTACACTCGGGATGAGCATGAATAATAAGAGAGTCCATTTCACCGAAAACGGCAATTTTGGGACCGGGGATCCCTGTATCAATATCCGTATAAAAGCCGGGAATGTTCCCTGCCTCTACAAGCTCATACCCTAACGCCTCAAACTCGGCTTTCAGATAAGCATGAGTCTTCCATTCACGGAAGCCGGTTTCCGGATTCTTCCAGATATAGCGCTCGGCATCCAGAATCTTCTGCTTGTTCTTTTCTATTTCGTTGGCATATTTTTCATAGCGCTGATTCATACAAACCTCCCCTGCATAAAAAAAAACAAATCTACATATCATATATAACGATCTTCCTAATTTTACCATAGCTTGTACATCATTGCAAGGCAAAAAAGCAGACTATTTTTCAAGACTTCTTGACAAAACTGCCATTCGTTGGTAAAATTATGTCACAGTTCGTCGAAAGGAGCTAACGCGATGAAAAAGAGCTATAGCATTCGTAAGATTGATAATCTGGGCAGAATTGTTATTCCTATGGATATTCGCAAGGCTCTGGAAATTAAAGAATGGGACGAATTGCGCATTTCTCTTGAGGAGAATGCCATTCGCATTCAGAAAGCAACCCCTACCTGCACCTTTTGCGGTAGCGAAGAAAGCCTTTTCCCCTTTGAAGGTAAATATATTTGTGCCGCTTGCCTCCAAAAGCTTAGCAAATAACCCCACCGAGATATGGCGCAGTTGGTAGCGCGCCTGCTTTGGGAGCGTGCCTAGCAGTTATATCCGTAATAAAGCAAAAGTCCCGAAAAGCCTTCAACGGTGCGGACTTTCGGCACTTTATAAAAATGCAAAACCGCGTGAATTTTGCGTTTGACCACAGTTTGTCCCACTTCCACGCAAAAATAAGAAAAATTGAATAAAAATCGGGGTGTGGCGCAGTTGGGAGCGCGCGACATTTGGGATGTTGAGGCCGCAGGTTCGAACCCTGTCACTCCGACCAAATTTGCGGATTCGTCCGCATGCGAAGCCGCAAAGTAGCGATACTTTGCGGCTTTTTCTTTCTTAGGAGGATGTTATGAAAGCAAGAATCCCAAAACAAAGAGTTCGCAAGAGCGCACTTGTATTAGATGAAATAAGTTTGGCCCATTCAGAAGAAACTATGAAACGAACCTGGGCAGAATTTGGCAATGCACTTGCACGTAAGGATTTCGAATATACGGATACCGATAACGCTTTATCAGTCACTTTTTTAAGACAGTTTGACGGTTGGTTTCAAGGCATTGGAAAAAGTGAAATGACTGTCACTCTTTCTAAGTTTCTCAATTCAAAGCATATCGGTCGTGGCACCATTATAAAACCCTCTGAACCCCAAGACACGCCACCATATGACAGACTTTTGCCTGTTTCAAAGTTTATAACAGAAGATAATAGATTTAGCCCTCCTGGCGTTGAATGGCTATATCTTGCTGTTGGAGAGAATCAAAACATCGTTCAAAAAGGTGCCGAAAATGAATGCCGAGCCAAACAAGGAGACCGCTTCGCCTTTTGCAATTTTGAAATCAACACCGATTATTTCAACTTAAAAGTTGTTGATCTTACCATCGCGGATAAAATGACCTATGATGACATAAACAAGATATTAAAAGAGTTGGAAGAACGAGAATACGATAGAGCATTCAAATATGTAGAAAAATATGGATATTTGGCATATAGGCTAAACTACAAAAATGATTACATGAAACAAGACATCGCAAAATGGGTTCTTCGCACATATGCAAAAATGATGTCAAAAAATTTATTTGTTCCAATTAATACTGATAACAAAAAATTGGTTTATGCTCCATTCCAAACATTAGCCATGTACTTTATAAGAGAAGGCTTTGATGGGATCGTATATTCAAGCACCGTTTGTCCGGAATCAAAAAATATCGTTTTGTTTAACAAAAATTATGCTGTTCCGTGTGGCGATGTTTTAGATTATATAATTGCTACGTAATTTCAAATTTTCAATTATTTCTTTGTTTACTGCATATCAAAATTGAAACTACACATTAAAAGGTGGTTAAACTTTATGGAATTTGAAACGCTGGAAAAATTATATCATCAAATCTGTCACAATCATGTAGATAGACTATTTAACCTTTACAACTCCGATGCAACCACAGCCAACACCAAACCTAATATGAAGCGAATACAAATAGAATTTAATCCACAAGATATTAACAACGCCCAAGCTGAATCAAAAGAAATTGATACCATTATCATTTATAGAGGTTTGTTAAAAAGGTTACATACAGCAACGCAGCGTCTTATTGAACACCAGTATTCATCTCTTAATGTAGAAGAAAGACAAATTATTGCGGTGTTTATATTTTCGGTGACAGCTCATTTTGTAATTTCTCATGAATTTGCTCATCTATATTGCGGCCACTGTGATTTCCTGAATGAGATAAATAATAAAAATATCCCTCTTAATTTTAGTGCCTCTTCCAAAATCGGAATAAACTATTTAGATTATCAAACACTTGAAATGAATGCCGACGCTCTTGCAATGTGCCGAACAATAGATTTTGTTTTATTTAAGCCATATCATGGCGAGGCTGTTATCAAATTGATTCATGATAAGTGTATCTCCATTGATTTATTGTTGTGTGCTATGAATATTACATTCTTTGTTCTTCGAAATTTCATGCCACCAATTTTCGATGTACATTTTGCAGATCAAAAACATCACCCTGCTTTCCTTCGCCAAATCATGAATTCTCAAACCTTAAAAAAACATTTAGAAGAAGAACATAATATCAAAATATCCGAAACAACTATAGATGAGCATTTTTCTTCGGATGAAAAGCTGTTATGCGAATTATTCTATATCCCGCCTATTGCTGATCATTACAAAAACAATCTAAACGAAGTTTTTATTGAACACGAACAGAAACTACGGACTAATTGGAATCGTATATACGATAGATTGACTCCTTTTTCTCGCACATTACTTCCACCTAAATTTAATTTGTAAAATGCATATCAATCAATATAAAAAGCCAAGACCGTTACCCGTGTGGCAGTCTTGGCTTTTCATATTATTCAGTTCTAAGCCGTTCTTTCTCTTCCGCTATCTCCGCTTTGACTCGTTCGATCATCTCAGCGAGTTTGATTTCGCATTGCTCTTTCGTTTCGGCGTAGACGTTGAATTTCTTTCGTTTGCCGCCGGGCAGTCTTGGGAAGAAGCTGCCTTCCCACAGGCTGTCGTTTATCTGATACAGACATCCGGTGCCGCTCTTTCGGATCTTCCTCGGTATCGGCTCGGGATGGGGTTCTGTAGGCGCACACGGGGCGTTTACAGGCGGGTTTGCCTTCTCCTCGGGTGTTTGCTCTACTGCAGGCATCTGTGCGTTTGTACCGCCGATTTTGCGGTCTATGCTCACCGCCGCCTGCATCTGCATCGTGTCAGTCATATGGCTGTAGATATCAAGTGTGGTTGCCGCTGACACGTGGCCTATCGTTGCCGACAGTGTTTTCACGTCCATACCGTTTTCGAGCGCCATCGTAGCAAAGGTATGGCGCAAGTCGTGGAACCGCACGTGCTTGCATCCCGCCCGTTTGAGTAGGATCGACAGGATATCGCCGATGGACGTGGGATACCTCGGTACGTCGGGATTTTGCGGTGACGGGAACATCCACCGCGAATTGACCGTTTCCCTATACTTTTTCAGCACCTCCACCAGCGACGGCGGCAGCACCACCGTGCGGATGGAACTTTTAGTCTTGGGTGTAGATATCTCAATCTTTCCATTCACCGCACACGCCTGGCGGACGATGTGGAGTTCGCCCGTTTGGAAGTTGAGGTCATTCCATTGCAATCCCATCAGCTCCCCTCGTCGCATTCCCGTGCCCAGTTCCAGCAGGAACAGTTCGTAGTATCCGTCCTCTTTGGCCTGGGCGAGGAATCGCTGTAGCTCATCCTTCGTCAGCACCTGCATCTCTCGCGCTTTCTTCGGCGGCAGTTTACACCCGATGGCAGGATTGACTCGTATCAGCCCTTCGGCTACCGCTTTTTCCAGTGCCATGCGACAGCTTGCGTGGCAGGCTCGCACCATGCGGTCGGACAGTCCGGGGCCGTATTTCTCGACGTATTGCTTTCGCCCGTTCCGTTTCAGCCGTGCGTAGAATTGTTGCAGGTCGTTCTGCGTCAGTTTGTTCAGCGGTATCTTGCCGATCTCGGGAATGATGTGATCGTAGATTCGGTTCTCGTAGTTTTGCTGAGTCAGCGGTCGGATGGCAGGCTTGGAGTAGTTCTCGTACCAGATCTCTATCCAATCGCCGAACAGCATGTCCGGCTTGCACCGCGTGCTCGGCGGTCGGTATTCCTCTTTCAGTTTTTCAAGC
>JAZSDQ010000038.1:0-9305 GCA_045531235.1 Eubacteriales bacterium | reverse complement strand
CCCACCCCCACCGGTTCTACCACCATCCTGATCGCTGTTGTTAAGGGCAAGGATATCACCGTTGAGGGCATCAACGCTGCTATGAAGGCTGCGGAAACCGAGTCCTTCGAGTACAACGAAGATCAGATCGTATCCAGCGATATCATCGGTGCTACCGCAGGTTCCATCTTCGACGCTACCCAGACCATGGTTGCTAAGATCGATGATGATACCTATCAGGTACAGGTTGTTGCTTGGTATGACAACGAAAACTCCTACACCAGCCAGATGGTTCGTACCATCAAGTATTTCGCAGAGATCTAAGAAATACAAATTCAAAAGAGGACGCATTCGCGTCCTCTTTTTTTATCCCTTTTGCACTCCTTTCGTACCCTTTTCGCAGACCTTTTTTGAAAAAAAGGTCCGCACCCCAAAAAACTTCCCTAATGGGGAAAATAAAGAATATAAAAAATGCCTTTCCTTTGGCAAGGCTACCTTATCGTTTTCCGTAAGGAAAACACATCCCTTGCCCCAAAGGGGCATACATCATTCGCGAAGCGAACATCATTTGCCGTAGGCAAACCTCGTTAAAAAAGAGCCCTTTCGGGCTCTTTTTTTATCTTTCTCTTTGATAGCGATCCAGCATTTCCTTGGCAGTGCCTTGTGTCATAGGCGCTACTTCTGAGGAAAAGCGGGAGTTGTCTACGCCGTAGCCGCCTTCTTCATAAGCCTCGGCATCGGGAAGATATCCTTGACCGCCGTTGGTAAGGCAAAGGGCGATGACAAAAAGCTCGGGAGCTGCTGCTCTGGATGCTTTTCCGTAATTGGTAAAAGGCTCTCCGCCGTAACCGACGAGGGCAACGTCACCAAAGGCAAGCACGGTCACAGGAACCTGACGGAAGAGGGTCTCGTCCCGCAATTCGGAAATACGGGCAAGCTCACTCTTTCTTGCAGTATTGTAATTAACTTCTTTGCCGTCGGCAATATCTTGTAAAATCTTTTGAGCTTCGTCAATACGATCCATACCACGGGTATTGGTAGGCACGTAAATAATCTGTACCTCACCAAAAATAGAATCTGCCTTCACGGGGCGGGTTTCATTCCAAATAGAAACCGCCGTTTCCGAAAGTACCTTGCCGATATACTTACTGAAATCGTATTTGGCTTCTTTTTCAATGCGAGGTTTGAAGAAATCGCAATGGTTGGTATCCCCCTGCGGTCCGTTGACCACCAGACAGTGAACGTCGGGCAGCGCCTCTTCTGTGTATCTGCGCAAAAAGCCGGGCCAGTCTGCGGAAAATTTCGTACCGCCGATCACGTCGGGATGGGTACAGAAATTCACCAGGGCAATATCCTTTTTTCCTTCACGGTGGAAACGAACCAGACGCACGGCGTTATCAGCTACTCCTGCAGGAGATACGATATCGGGGTTCTGGAAGCCGGGATTGGCGCGAACGGAGCCGTCCTTCATGTGGTAGCGGCGGTTAAAGGAGATCTTCACGGGAGTTTCCTTTTCTCCTACGGAAACCGTAGCCTCACAAAGATCGTCAATGGCCATTTGGGCGGCATCGCAGAATTTACGATAGATCACGTCAAGAAATGCAGGATCCCCTGACATGGTATGCTTCATAGGAAGATTGGTACGGTCACCAAGACGAATGGAAGTGTGCTGATGCAGACCGTGAAGAAGGATCTGTCCTTCGGGAACGCCCGTTCTCTCGGAGATCATTTTCCTTAAGGGCGTTGCGGCGGAAAGCATGATATAAATAACGTCGGCTGAAAGGATCAGCGCCGTCTTATCCTCATATCTTACTGCCAGAGCGCAAAGCTCCAGAGGGTCAAGCATACCGTCTGCAAGGCGTTCCTTGGGATAGCCTGCAAGAGGGCTTCCCAAAGGGGGCGTAATATCAATTCTGGAAAAACCTGCTGAAAACATCATTTCCTCCTTATTGCTTCACTTATTCTTCTATGGTTTTACCATAGAATTCGCATAAAGTCAATTTTTTAAGATTTTTTCGTACCTTTTTGCAGACTTTTTTTCTAAAAAAACCACGAAAAAAACGCCTTTCCCTTGGAAAGGCAAACTTTTCTCTTCTCTTTTTTCTTTTCACTGAAAAAGAGCCCTTTCGGGCTCTTTTTTATACATTTTGTTCCGGCGTAGGCTCTTCCCCGTCCTCGGGAACGGTGGGAAAAACAGGCACGGTAGCAAAGTCTACCGTGGGGGAAGTAGGCGTATCACGGAAAAGGAAAGCATCTTCCGTTTGAGGAAGATAGGTCAGTACGTTAGCAGCAAGGGCAGAAGAATGGGTATAGGAGAAGCAATTCATTTTATCCGTAAAGAAATCCACGGGTATGAAAAGCACGTCGTCCTTTAAAAAGGCATTTCCCTTCATGGCAACCCTTTGGCCGTTAACGAGTACGTTGCAGGAACCAAGGGTAAACGTAGCGTATTCCCCGTTGGCGCTGAGGAGAAAGGAACGGGTATCGTAATCACCGAAAATGCTGATAGGCATATACTTTTCCAGCATGGAAACAGGCAAATATACCTCTCCGCCAAAGGTAACTTCCTCGGCAGTAAAGCTCTGATCCTCTTTTCTTTCTCCGTCGGTGAACACAAGGAGAGGGAGAGCGTCCTCGGGAACGGTGGCTCTGCCGATGATGGAATACGCCACCCAGCACCAATAAATGGCTACAAAACCAATGGCAAGAGAGAAAGCAAGGGCAAAAATTCTGCCGCGGCGGGCCTTACGCGCCTCTTTTTCACGCTTCCGCTGTTCTGCGGCAAGGCGTGCCTGTTCACGGGCTTTTTCTGCCTTTTTTCTTCTTTCTTCAGAGGAGATCGGCTTTTTCTGAGGGGCTTTTTTTACTTTTTGCTCGGTTCTGCGATATTTTTCCTGGGCCATTTTTCTCCTCCGTTCTTTTTTTTCAGTATACCACAAAGCCTAGGATCAAGTCTATAGTTTTTTTATGAAATTTATCATTTATTTTTGTACCCTTTTCGTGGGGCTTTTTTAAAAAAACCGCCCCACACCCCGAAAAACTTTTCCGATGGGAAAATAAAGAGCAAAAAATGCCTTTCCCTTCTCTCTTCACTGAAAAAAGAGCCCGAAAGGGCTCTTTTTTTAAAATATTCCTGCAAGCTTTAAAAAATAGGTGAATAAAAATACCGTTACCGCGGAAACGACGGTGGTCCACACCACAAGCTGCCCGGCCAGGGCGCTGTCAGCACCCATTTCCTGGGCCATGGGAACGCTGGCAATGGCAACGGGCGTAGCAAAGGCCGCCACGAAGGAAGCAAAATGGGCGCCGCTGAAAATACCGAGACCAAGAGCGATGCCAAGGGTTGAAACCGGAACGATGACGGTGCGTACAATGACGCCGAAAAGGATCTCTTTTTTCATTTCCCCTGCCGCGGAGAATTCAAATTGCGCCCCGAGGGAAATCAGTGCCAGCGGCGTTGCGATCCCCGCAAGATAATTGATGGGCTTTGCGATAAAATCAAGTTTCATCAGATCAAAAGCAATGTTTTTCGCCGCAAGTCCCTCCCGCAAGAGAAGAAACAAAATTCCAAGAACCACGCCGTGAATGAGAGGATTTTTAATCATTCCTTTCACCATATTTTTTACATTTACCTTTTCCCCGCCTTTGCGGAACATGGAAAGGGAGATCACCGCCAAAACGTTTAAAAGAGGAATGAGGGCGGTGGAAAGGAGAGATGCCGTAGCTACCCCGCCGTCACCGAACATGCTCATGGCAAGAGGAATACCCACGTGGGCAAAATTAGAGCGAAAAGTGCTTTGCAAAAGCGGCCCTCGGCGGTCATTTTCTTTCGTCACAAGAAAAACCATGGGAATGGAAACAAGGAAGATCAAAAAAACTGCAAGAAGCGTATAGAAAATGTATCCAAGCTCGATCTCCCCCGGGGAGGAGATCTTATACACGTTGGAAAAAAGAAGCACGGGTAAAAAGACGTGAAAAGCCAGCTTATTTGCCGCCTCGGCAAAGGCGGGGGTCATCCAGCCGAGCTTTTTCAGTACGTATCCTAAGACCACCATCAGAATAATGGGCAACACCGCATTTACCGCAAAAAGAAAAGAAGCCATAATTTCTCCTGAAATCTTATTTTTCGTCATTGTAGCACGTTTTCTTTTTCTTTGCAATCCTTCCGATCTATTCGTACCTTTTTTCAAAAAGGGTATCCCAAAAAACTTCTCTAACAGGGAGAAATAAAAAAATGCCTTTCGGCACGAAAGGCTTCCTTTTCTCTCTTCTCTTTTCACCAAAAAACAGAGCCTTTCGGCTCTGTTTTTATACTGACATACCCTGACAACTTTCTGAAAAATTCCTCAATTTTCATTTTTGGGTGTATAATATAAGGGCAACCTGAAGGAAGAGAAAAAAAGGGATAAAAAATAAGAAAAATACCTGTGAAAAACTTTGTGAAACCCTTGTATTTTTTTATTATATATATTATAATATTATATATATCTATAACCATACCCATTTTTTCTGTCCCCGGGAAGAAATTTAAAATAACGGAGAATGAATATGGATTCATATAAAGCCATCTGGAATCACGTTTTGGATTACATACACGCTTCGGCAGAGTTTTCCACGGCCACCTTCAGCATCTGGTTCAAGGAATTGGAACTGGAGGGGCTGACCGACTCTTACGCCTATATTTCCGCCAAGGAATATTACAAAAGCGAATTTGTATTCAAAATGTATTACAAGCAGCTGCAAAGCGCAATTTTTGAAATCTTAGGTGCAAGAGTGGAGCTGGTCCTCCTTTCCCGTGATCTCCACAGCGAAAAAATGCAAGAGATCCAAAGGGAGCATCAAAAAAAGGGCATCCTTCCCAAGGACGCTTTTTGTAAGGAAAGCGCAAGTCCTGCCTTTGCGGCGGAGGAAGACCTTTCCGAAGAGGAAAGAAAACAGGTTTCCCGCCCTGTGGGAACACTGATTAAAACAGAAATTCCCGGCAAGGAATACACCTTTGAAAACTTTATCGTAGGCGATACCAACCGTATGGCTCACGATGCCTGCCTTGCCATTGCAAAAAATCCTGCAGAGGTATGGAACCCCTTGTTCCTCCACTCCCCCTCAGGTATGGGTAAGACCCATCTTCTTTACGCCATTTCCAACGAGATCATCAAACACAATCCCCAAAAGCAGATCCAGTACGTTCGCGGCGAGGATTTTTCCAATCAGCTCATTGACAGCCTGGTACAGAAAAAGCCCATGCATTATTTTCGTGAGAGATACCGCAACGTAGACGTTCTTCTTGTGGACGATATTCAGTTTATCGCAGGAAAGGAAAGCACCCAGCAGGAATTTTTTCACACCTTTGATACCCTCTTTCAGTTTCACAAGCAGATCATTATCACCTCCGACCGTCCCCCCAGAGATTTAAAGCCTCTTTCCGACAGACTCCGCAACCGCTTTGAATCGGGACTGACGGTGGATATTCAGCCGCCGGAACTGGAACTTAGGATTGCCATTGCCTCCAGCAAGGCAAAGGCGCTGGGACTTGAAATTCCCGACAGCGTCCTTCTTTTCATTGCAGACAATATCAAATCCAGCATCCGCCAATTGGAAGGCGTCATCAAGAGCCTTCACGGCTATTCCCAGATCCTCGGGAAAAAGGTGGATATGGATCTTGCCAAGCAGTGCCTGCACGATATGGTATCGGAAAAGAGCGTGGATCAGATGGTGGAAAAAACCTTTGACCGCGTTTGCGAACGGTATCAGGTCAGCGTACAGGATCTGACCAGCCGCCGCAAGCAGGCAAATATCGTCATTGCACGCCACGTGGCAACCTATATCCTCCGTCAGCTTTCCGAGCTTTCCTCGGTGGAAATTGCAAGATATTTTTCTCAGGATCACTCCACCATTCTTTCCGCCATTAAAAACGTAGAAAAGAAAATTGAGGATAACCCGGTCTTTGAAGAAGAAGTCACAAGGCTGATGAGGGAGATCCGAGAGTAGTTATTCACAACTTGGGCTGTGAAGTCCCTGTGAATTGAGTGTGGAAAAAAGGGTAAAAAAATCCCGAAAAAAATTCCCTGTGGATCCTAAAAGTTACAAAACGCTTTTTCACAGAAAAAATGGGAAGAAAAACAAGTCAATTTTTCCCAAAAATGGGGCTTTTTCAACTTTTCCACAGATTTCACCGTCCCTACTACGAAGACGAACGAAATATAAAAATATAAAAAAATTGTTTTTTGCGCGAGGAGAAAAGATTATGTATATCAGAGCAGAAAAAAAAGTGTTACTCGATGCCATGGCGCCCTGTCTTTGCGCCGTAGCCTCCCGCAGTGCCAACCTGGCTCTGTCTTGCCTGTATTTAAAAGCAGTGAAGGAAGAAGGCAAGGTCACCGTTACAAGCTTTGACACCACCAAAGGTGTAAAGACTTTTGTAGATGCGGAAATTCTGGAAGAGGGTGCCATTCTTCTGGATGCCATCAAACTCAATTCCATGATCCGTGCATTGCCTGACGGAGAAGTAAATATCGTCAGCGATGCCAATTTTGTCACCACCATTTCCGCGGGTGCCGCAAAATTTGAGATTTTAGGTCTTTCCGGTGATTCCTTCCCCGCTATGCCCATGCTTTCCGGTGACAAGAAATTCGTGATCAAGCAGGGCGTTCTGAAGAAAATGCTGCAGCAGGTCATTTTTGCTTGCGCCAATATTGATCTGAAGCCTATTCTCACCGGCGTACTTTTTGAAACCTTCGGTGAAAAGCTTCGTCTTTGCGGCTGTGACGGCTACCGAATCGCCATTCGCGATGAAGAGTGCATCCAAGGTCTTACCATGGACGTAAGATTCGTAGTTCCTGCCAAAACCCTTCAGGAGTTGATCCGTCTGCTCAACGATGAAGACGAACAAATTCGCATTGAGCTTGCGAGAAGACATATTATCTTCGCTTTTGAAGATTTTACCTTTTTCTCCCGCTACGTAGACGGCGAATACATTGATTATTCCAAGAGCCTTCCCAAGGAATTCAAGACGACGGTCACTCTCCCTCTTTCCGATGCTATCGGCTGCTTTGAAAGATGCGCCCTCCTTATTGATGAAAGAGCAAAGAGCCCCATTCGTCTTCAGGTAACACCCGATTCCGTGGAAGTAAAGTGTACCACCTCCAACGGTAAGATCGATGAAGAGATCTTTTGCAAGGTAGAGGGTGAGGAAATGCTTGTGGGATTTAATAACAAGTTCCTTTTGGAAGCCCTTCGCGGCGCGGCAGGCAGCGGCAAGGAAGAAATTCTTTTTGAATTGAATTCTCCCCTTTCCGGTATGGCGATCCGTTCTGCGGAAACCGATTCCTTCTACTACATGGTGGTACCCATGCGATTGAACTGATGCGGCTGGACCACATTGAGCTTCTTCATTTTCGGAATATAGAAAAAGCAGAAGCAGAATTTTCTCCCAAAACCAACGCCCTTGTAGGAAAAAACGGACAGGGCAAAACCAATCTTGTGGAAGCTGTTTATCTTCTCGCTTGCGGCAAAAGCTTCCGCACCCCAAAGTATCGGGATATGATCCGCTATGGGGAAGAACGTGGGCAGATCACCTTGCAAGCTTCGGGAGAGGGACTTCCCTTTCAGCTGAAAATGGTGCTGGATGCCAAAGAAGGCAAGGCAATTTTCAAAAACGGCGTGAAGCTGCAGAAGCTCAGCGATTTTCTCGGGCTTTTCCGCGTGGTCCTCTTTTGTCCCGAGCATCTTTCTCTGATTAAAGACGGCCCCGGCAAGCGGAGGAGCTTTATTGACGGCGCCATTTGCCAGCTTCGGCCGTATTACGCCTCTTTTCTCAATGAGTGTAATAAGATTGAGGCGCAAAGAGCGGCGCTTTTGAAAACGGCACAGAAAAAAAGCGTTCCCGAGGAAATGTTTTCCGTGTGGAACGAGCGCCTTGCAAGTGTCAGCGTGAAAATTGCATGTATCCGCGCCGATTATATTCGCCTTTTAAAAGAAAAAGCCCCCCGCCATTACGACGCCATCAGCGGCGGTAAGGAATGTCTTTCCATGAAATATGAAAGTGACGTATACCGTGAAGGAATGACGAGAGAAGAAATGGAAAAAGCGTATCTTTTGCTTCTTCAAAATTCTCTCAGCGGAGATATTCGCTACGGCTTTACCCAAAAAGGTATCCACAGGGACGATCTTGAAATTTTACTGGATCACCGCGCGGCACGAAGCTTTGCTTCTCAAGGTCAGCAAAGAAGCGTCGTTCTTGCCTTAAAACTTGCCGAAGGGGAAATTTCCGAGGAAATGACGGGAAACAGCCCCGTATATCTTCTGGATGACGTTCTCAGCGAACTGGACGAGGAAAGAAGAAATTATATCACAAGCGGTCTTGTGGGAAAACAGGTGATCTTAACAGGCACCGACAAGGAGAATTTTCTCTTTGTAGACGGACTTTTTCAAGTATCCCAAGGAAAAATTACAAAATGAAAGATCTGTTTCTTGATCTGGGGGACGGCACCAGTATCCCCCGTAAAAAAGTGGTTTTGATCCTCAATGCGGAAAGCGCCACCATCGGTGTCACCACGCGAAAATTTTTAAAGGCTTGCAGTCAGAAAGGCGCCTCCGTGCTGCCGAAAAAGGATCTGTGGCAGGTAAACTCCCTGATTCTGTGCAACGCCTACGGCAAAGACAGTCTTTATTCTTCATCCCGCTCGGCAAAGCTCCTTGCGGGTAAGGATGCAAAATAGAAACCAAACCGACGACACGGAAAGGAAATTTATTTTGGAACAAACGAAAGTAAATCAAGTAGAAACCTACGACGAAAATCAAATTCAGGTACTGGAAGGGCTGGAGGCTGTCCGTAAAAGACCGGGTATGTATATCGGCTCTACGGGTCAGCGCGGACTTCACCATCTCATTTACGAGATTGTGGATAACTCCATTGACGAAGCCCTTGCCGGCAGATGTGATACCATTTCCGTAACCTTACACAATGACGGCTCCGTCAGTGTGCAGGATAACGGTCGCGGTGTGCCTGCAGGTACCCATCCGAAAATGGGAATTCCTACCCTGGAAGTGGTATTTACCGTCCTTCACGCAGGCGGTAAATT
This sequence comes from Eubacteriales bacterium, assembly GCA_045531235.1. Classification (GTDB taxonomy): domain Bacteria; phylum Bacillota; class Clostridia; order Oscillospirales; family SIG627; genus RGIG5579. The sequence continues at coordinate 246 of JAZSDQ010000038.1, read as the reverse complement.
CGGCGGCGGCGGATATAAGATTTCCGGCGGTCTTCACGGTGTAGGTGCCAGCGTAGTAAACGCCCTTTCGGAATGGATGGAAGTGGTCAACTGCTACGACGGCAAGGAATACACCGAACGCTTTGAAAGAGGTAAGGTGGCAAGAGGGATCGAGTGCCTGGGAGAAACGGAAAAGCACGGTCTTTTCGTTCATTTTATGCCGGACAGAGAAATTTTCACCGAGCTTGATTTTGACTATACCACCGT
>JAZSDQ010000002.1:0-13757 GCA_045531235.1 Eubacteriales bacterium | reverse complement strand
AGAACAGCGAGGATAAAGGCTATCTTGTTGGGTCACGTGGTTCCGTCGGTTCTTCCTTCGTTGCAACTATGGCAAGCATCTCCGAAGTAAATCCTTTGGTACCTCATTATCGCTGTCCCAATAAGGAATGCAAATTCTGTGAGTTTATAGAGGACGGTTCCTACGGCTCAGGCTTTGATCTTCCTGAAAAGGTTTGCCCAAAATGCGGCACGCCCATGGTCACCGACGGTCACGATATTCCTTTTGAAACCTTCCTTGGATTCTTTGGTGATAAATCTCCCGATATTGACTTGAACTTCTCCGGTGACGTTCAAGCTGATGCCCATCAATTTACTGAAGTTCTTTTCGGTAAAGGCAATGTGTTCCGTGCCGGTACCATCGGTACCCTGGCTCAGAAGAATGCATACGGCTACGTCAAAAAGTATCTGGAAGAACGCGGTAAAGTCCTAAACCACGCCGCAGAGAATCAGCTTGTTGACGGCTGTACCGGAGTAAAAAAAACTACGGGTCAGCACCCCGGAGGTATCATTGTTATTCCACGTGATAGGGATGTTTACGATTTTACTCCCGTTCAGCACCCTGCAGACGGCCAGGGAACGGAAACCATCACTACTCACTTTGCCTTTTCCTATCTTCACGATACGGTATTGAAGCTTGATATTCTCGGACATGATGTTCCGACCAAGTATAAGCGCTTGGAACAATATACAGGTGTTAGCGTATTATCTGTTCCCATGCGCGATGAGAAGGTTATGAGCCTTTTTGAATCGCCTGCGGCACTTGGCTGTGATCTAACAGAGATCGGAGTGGAAACCGGAACGCTTTGTTTGCCGGAGTTTGGCACAAAGTTTGTTCGTCAAATGCTGATGGATACCAAGCCGAAGACATTTGCCGACCTATTGCAGATTTCCGGCCTTTCCCACGGTACCAACGTTTGGCTTGGTAATGCGCAGGATCTTATTCGTAACGGTGTTTGCACCATTTCCGAAGTTATTGGTACCCGTGATAATATTATGACCTATCTGATCTACCATAATATGGATAAGAAAATGAGCTTTGACATTATGGAAAAGGTCAGAAAAGGAAAAGGTTTAATCCCCGAATGGGAAGAAGAAATGCGCAAGCACGATGTTCCCGAATGGTATATTGATTCTTGCAAAAAGATCAAATATATGTTCCCAAAGGCGCATGCTGCGGCGTATGTAATTTCCGCCATTCGCCTAGCTTGGTTTAAGGTTTATTATCCCGTTGAATTCTACTGTGCATACTTTTCCGCTGCGCCGGAAGGGATGGATATGACCCTTCTGATGAACGGTAAAGAAGGCTGCAAAGCAGAAATCGATCGATTGGAAAATACGGGTGCTAAGCTTACACAGAAGGAAAAAGAAACCTGCGATGCTATGCAGATTGCTTATGAGATCTTTTCCCGCGGCATTGAGATCCTTCCCGTTGATCTTAGGAAGTCGGATGCCAAGCTCTTTCTTCCCGAAAACGGAAAGATCCGCTTGCCTTTCATTTCCATTCCCGGACTTGGTGAAAGCGCGGCAATGAATATTGCTGAAACAATGAAAAATGAAAGCATCTTTTCCATCGAAGAATTTAAAGAAAAGAGCGGTATCGGCAAATCCGTTTTGGAAACGCTCCGTGTCAACGGTGTTCTTGACTCCATGCCGGAAACCAATCAGCTTTCAATGTTTTAAAAGGTCGCTGTAGCGACCTTTTTCTTTTTTGCGAAAAAGTTCATTCTTAGTCTACAAATGACATCACTTTTATTCATATAATGATAGTAAAATATTTTTGTATTTTTTTGGAAACTTGTTTTTGTTCTGAAAGGAGAAAAATAATGGATGCACCTAAGAAAAAGTTTAAGTTCAGCTATCATTGGGTCATATTTGCTGTAGGCTTTATTATGGTGTTTTTCGTAATGGGATTTAATTCCAGTATGAAATCAACCTATCTGAAAGCGATTACCGAGCAGCTTGAGTTGAAGCGTAGTATCTTTTCATTAAATGAAACCTTCCGCTACTTCGCCACAGCAATGCTGAACCTTTTCTTTGGTAGACAAATTGCGCGATATGGAGCAAGAAAGCTGATTGCAGGAGGCTTTATTTGTATGATCCTTTATTGCATCATTTCTGCCATTGGAACAACGTACGTGCATTTCTTTATTGCCAGTTTCTTTTTCGGCTGTGGTCTTGCATGGACGACAACTACCATCGTCGGTGTGCTTGTTGAAAAATGGTTTACCAATGGTAAAGGCACCGTCATGGGTATCATTTTAGCAGCAAACGGTATTGGCGGTGCAACTGCAGAACAGATCGTTACCCGTATTATTTACGGCTTAAAAGCTGATCTTCCCGTAAGTGAAGCTAGATGGCGCCTTGGTTACTGGGTTACAGCAGCGATTCTTGTGGTCGTCGGAATCTTTGCCGTCTCTTTCATTCGCAATACGCCGGAGGAAATGGGTATAGAGCCTCTCGGAAAGAACGCCGTTGTTAAGAAAAAGCGCGGTGCCGACTGGGTTGGCTTTGAAATGGAGGATATCAAGAAGAAAAAGTATTTCTATGTTGCGGCCGTTTGTATCTTCATTACCGGCTTTTGTCTGAATACTTTCAACGGATATTCAAAGCCCCATATGCAGGATGTTGGCTTGGCAAATGACTTTATTTCCATTGTATTCAGTGCTCACGCCATTGTTTTGACACTTTCTAAGATTTTAGCCGGTATTTCTTTTGATAAATTCGGAATTCGCTTTACTTTTGCATATTGTTCGGTAGCAGCGATTGTATCTTTGATGGCTCTGACCTTCCTGAACAGTCAAAGTACCATTGCTCCTTTTATTTCCGGAATTCTTTCCTCAATTGCTCTGCCTTTGGAAACCATTTTGATTCCTTTGCTGGTATCGGAAATGTTTGGCAAAAAGTGTCATGCAAAGATTATGGGATATTTTTTAGGCATCAATACTTTTGGTTATGCTGCCGGCGCTCCTTTTGTAAATATCTTTTTTGATATCTACGGTTCCTACCGTCAGGTCTTTGCTATTTTCTGTGTAGTCTTGGCTGTAAACCTTATAGTGATTCAGATTATTTTCGCCGTAGCCAAAAAAGATCGTATCGCTTATGAGGCAAAGCTGAAAGAAGCCTCTGAAGTAAAATGAATGAAAAGTCGCACGTTAGTGCGACTTTTTTATGCTTTGAAGAGATTTAAAAACCAGTGGTAATCTTCTTTTGAAATAGATCCCGTGAGCAATAGGAGCAGAAGATATATTATTACTGTTACTGTTATTATCATGACAGTTCCAAGATTTGTAAGCATGAAAAGCCACTTTCCAATAAGAATGGCTGCCATAACGCTCAAAAGCGGTTTAACAATATTTTTTATAATTTGGAATGAAAGACGTGCTTTGTTTCCTAGTTTTAGAAAGCTTAGAATGAAATTTATAATTTCAGCGACGTAGATGGTAATAATATATCCGTCTACTGCCATTTTCGGAACAAGAATCCAAACGAGTATTACACAAAGCACGGAATCGATCACATTAATTTTCATAATATCAAGCTGCTTATCAAGGCCCTTCAGCATGCCATCTGTTGTCATATCCAGATACATAATAGGTATGAGAGGGGCAATTAAACGAATAAAATATGCCGCTTCTGTATCTTTGTAAACGGATAAGCTTAATTCTTCGGAAAAGCCAAGCATAATGCCCATTGTTATCAATGAAAAGATCATTGCTATTTGCAGAACTCGGTTGATAATATAATTCACTTGTATTTTATTGTTTTTCATTTTGCATTCTGCAATTTCAGGGACGAGAAGACCTGAAACCACCCCGAGAATTGAAGAAGGGTAAAGTAATACGGGGAGCGCCATGCCTTGTACAGCACCGTAATCTGCAAACGCTTTATCTGTGGAAGCGCCGGAGGATCGAATTCCTCGCGGGATCAATAAATGCTCCACCGTGTTTAAAGCGGAACGTATGTATGCGCCCAAAGCATCGGGCACTGCAAGCCGCAGCATTCTTGTCATAAAACCAATTTGGCCATCTGTTTTTGCTTTAGTTCGAATTACATCATATAAATATGACATTAAGGCAAAAGAAAATGATGCAATCTCGCTGATGGTGATTGCAAAGCAAACGAGTGCAATAACAACTTCAGGATCGTTTCCGTGGTATTTTTTAACAAAAAGTAAGGTGAACAGTATTTTTACCAGCTGCTCTCCCAACTGAATCACGGAATAACGCCCCATTTTTCTTGCCGCAGTCATGTATCCGTTGAATGCAGCTGAAAGCGATACAAAAGGCAGGGAGAAGCTGAGAACTTTCAGCGAGAGGGAAGCTTTTTCTGTCATGATCCACAAAGTACTGATTTTTTCAGATAACAGAAAAAGGATTGCCATAGCAAAGCAGCCCATCAAGCCTGCACAAGCGAGCAATCTTTTCATACTGTGCCGAAAATGCTGAAAATCGTCTATACATAGCCTGGTTGCTGCAAGGTTCATTCCGCCGTAAGCTAAGGTTTTTGACATGGCATAAACCGTGAGTATGAGCTGAAATATACCGATTCCAACACTACCGACGACTCCTGTCAGGTATACATTGAACCAAACGGCAACAGTTTTCATTAAAAAGCTTGTTATGGTTAAGGCAATAGTGGTAAAAAAGAGTTTTTTCACATTTCTCATATTATTCCTCCAAGAAACAGTTCATTATATGAAAAATATAAAAGCCGTATTCTTAAAAACCTATAGATTTATTCAGAAAAATGTGTTAGAATACCAGGGAATGCTTGGAGGTTGAAATGTACGAAAAAGAGCTAGAATTTTTAGAAACAACATTAAAGACCGCATATCAGAATTTTGCCAAAGACAAGGTTTTGGTTTCCGAAAAAGCAAAATTTGATATTGTTACCAATATTGACTGTGCTATTGAGCGATATTTTCAAGGTGAGCTTGATAAGAATTTTCCCGGAGACCGAATTCTCGGAGAAGAATTTTCTTCGCAAATGGATCTGATGGATCGCACCTGGATTTTAGATCCTATTGACGGAACATTTAATTTTTCTATTGGTTCGGATCATTTTGGCTTGCAAGCAGCGCTTTGGGATCGGGGAGAACTAAAGATCTCGGCCATATATATTCCAAAATTTCAAGAGTTTTACAGCGCAAAAAAAGGCTGTGGAGCTTATTGTAACGAAACCAAAATATTTGTCAGCAAGAGAGAGGCGGAGAATGCAATCGTTTCGTTTGGAGATCTCCCTCATGCAAGGCCAAATGATACCGACGATGAATTGAAAATGATACGTAACGCTCAAAATTCTGTGGCAAAAATTCGTATGTACGGTTCAGCCTCCGTTGATTTTGCTTACCTTGCCTCAGGGAAAACGGAGGGTGTCGTTCTGTTTACGAAAAATAAATGGGATCTTGCCCCCGGACTGTTGCTTTGTAAGGAGGCAGGCGCTTTTTGCTTTGGTGTAGAAGGCGGCGAGTACAATTTTAATTGTCGCGGTATTTTCGCATGTAACAGCGAAGAAATTTTTCATTTGATTAAATTTACGGAGAACTAATATGATAACAGTTTCAGATCTTTCTTTTCAGTTTGGAGGACAGCTTCTTTTTAAGAATGTTGATCTTAAATTTACGCCTGGAAACTGCTATGGCATTATCGGTGCCAATGGAGCCGGAAAATCTACGTTTTTAAAGCTTCTTTGTGGCGAGCTTGAACCTACAAGCGGAAGCGTTAGCATTCCCGAAGATACAAGGCTTAGTGTTTTGAAGCAAAACCACTTTGCTTTCGATGATTATACCGTTCTGGATACGGTAATTATGGGCAACGAAGAACTCTACCGTATTATGAAAGAGAAGGATGCCATTTACGCAAAAGAAGATTTTTCTGATGAAGATGGTATCCGCGCATCAGAGCTTGAATATCGCTTTGCGGAAATGAACGGTTGGGAAGCGGAGTCTGATGCATCACGATTGGTACAGGGCCTTGGCTTTACCGAAGATGTTCTTGAAAAGATGATGAATGAGCTGAAGGAGAGTGAAAAGGTAAAGATCCTTTTGGCTCAGGCGCGGTTTGGCAATCCCGAAATCATTTTACTTGACGAGCCTACCAACGGCCTTGACCTTGCAGCGACGGCCTGGCTTGAGGATTTTCTTGCGGATTATTTCGGAACTGTGCTGGTTGTATCCCATGACAGACACTTTTTGAATAATGTTTGCACCGGCATTGTGGATATTGATTATTCCGATATTAAAATGTATGTTGGTAACTACGAGTTTTGGTACGAATCCAGTCAACTGATTCAGCGTATGATCAAGCAACAAAACAAGAAAAACGAAGAAAAAATCCGAGAGCTTCAGTCATTTATCGCTCGATTCTCAGCAAACAAATCAAAATCCCGTCAGGCAACCAGCCGCCGCAAACTTCTTGATAAATTGACCATAGAGGAACTTCCTGCGTCCAGCCGTCGTTATCCCTTTATTGGATTTGAAATGGATCGAGAAGCAGGTAAGGATATACTTGAGGTGAAGGAGCTTTCCAAAACACTGCACGGTGTGAAGGTGCTGGATAATATTTCATTTACCGCCAGAAAAGGGGATAAGATTGCTTTTGTTGGTGATGAAATTGCAATTACAGCCTTGTTTTCCATTCTAAATGAAGAAATGGAGCCTGACAGCGGTTCTTTCAAGTGGGGAATCAGTACATCTCGCTCTTATTTTCCTCACGACAACACGGAATTTTTTGAAGGACACAGTGAATCCATTCTCGATTGGATGCGCACTTGGTCTAAGGATCAGACGGAAACCTATTTGCGCGGCTTTTTGGGTCGAATGCTTTTTTCCAACGAAAGCGTTTTTAAGCCTGTGAGTGTTTTGTCCGGTGGAGAAAAGGTGCGCTGTATGTTTTCACGAATGATGCTTTTCGGCTCCAATGTTCTCCTTTTGGATCAGCCCACGGACCATTTGGATTTGGAATCCATCACCGCCGTTAATAAAGGGCTTGATAATTTTAAAGGAAATGTTTTCTTAGCCAGTCACGACCACGAAATGGTAAGTACCGTGGCAAACCGTATTATTAAGATTGAAAACGGTAAAATTACCGATTTTGACGGAACTTACGACGAATTCTTGGCGAGATAAAATCAAAAGTGTGCAGATTTTCTGCACACTTTTTTATTGAATTTTTAATTTATAGTAATTGATCCAATTCATCTTCTGAATAAACGGTAATTCCGTTTTTGATGAGCAATGCAGTGGTCACACCGCAGCTTTGAACCAAATTTCCTTTAAAAGAACCATCATATCGGAGGTGAACGCCGCAAGAGGGACTTTTTTCCTTGAACAAAGCGACGGCGATTTCGTTATCAAGGGCATATTTTAAAGACTTTTCAGCACCGAGAGTATATGGTATCGTTAAATCTTCTCCATCTTTACGAATAACCCTCTCGTCGCAAATCTCACAAGGTATTCTGGGAGTATCCAGACCTCCTAAGACTTCCGGACAGACAGGGTGTAGCTCGTAAATTCGTCTCAATTCTTCAAGTTCCGGAATTGGCTTGCTCCTTCCGTCGTATCGGCAAGGCGTCCCGAGAAGGCATGCACTGCAAAGCAACTTTTTCATTTTAACAAAATTCCGTTTAAGTAGGCGGCGATGAGTTTATCACCTTTGTAGCAAAGCTTTAATGAGAAAAAAGGGCACTTTTCATCAAGTAACCTGAGAAAAATCTTATCTCCTTCCCAAATGGGAAGGGAATAAAGCTTTTCCTTTTCTATCCATTCAAGATTTCCTTCGTCGCATTCTTTTATGCTACCGCTATATTCTGTTGCTGTAAAAAGATGCATCCATTCCGTTTTGTAACGATCGGAAACAAAGGTAACGATACCGCGGTAATACGGGGATTTGATTTGAAGTCCGGTTTCTTCTTCAACCTCTCTGATCACACAGTCCTCGGGGCTTTCCTTATCTTCAAATTTACCACCGATACCGATCCATTTGTCGTGGTTGATATCATTCTCTTTTTTTACACGGTGAAGCATTAAATACTTATTATCTTTTTCAATATAGCATAGAGTTGTATTAATCATATCTCGGTACTCTTTTTTGATGATAAATATATGAGTTAATATTAGCGCCTATCAAAAGAATCATATTGATAAGGTAAAGCCAGGTTAGAAGTGCGATGATTGTTCCAAGCGATCCGTAAAGCATGGAAAAATCAACAAAACGATCAATATATAAGGAAAACAAAAATGATGCTAAAATCCAGGTTGTCAGCGCAAATAAGGTGCCCGGAAGTACATCCATAACTCTTTGCTTAAAACCGGGAAGTACATAGTAAATGCCAAGCAAAACAAAAAACAGATACATAGCAACAGTCAGTGTTCTGACCAGATGAAAAGAAGGGAGCGCATTGCGAAGAGAAGGGAATATATTGGTGATCCAAGTAATAATTTGATTCCCCGCAACAATAAGAATCAATGATGCATATAGCGAAAGAAGCATTAATAAAACAAATATAAGGGAAACGATCCACTCGCGAGAAACGGCATTTTGGGGCGTAATCTCGTAGGATTTTCGAATTCTTCGTTTCAGCACCTGTATTACTTTTCCCATTGAATATAGGGTAAGAAGCATACCTATAGCCATTAGAGAAAATGTGTTTCCGAGAGAAATTTCCCTCAAATAAGCAGAAAAGAGATTCAGTATTTCTGTAGGAACAATCTTATTAAGATAGGAGATACTTTCTTCGGAAATATGAAGAGTAGAAAATACTGCACTGCAAAAAATTGCCAGTGGAAATACCGAAAACAAAAAATAATAAGAAAGTGTTGCTGCGCTTTCAAACAGCGACCCTTTAATTACGTGTTTTAAAAAATTGCCGGTCGATGGACCTGAGTTTTTTATTTTGATTATTTGCATCTTGCTACGCCCCCTTATATTAAAAAAGGTTATGTATAAAATGCTTAATTATTCTTTTCAGATAAAGTACTGCGTGAAGATAAAAACGCCGAATAGGTAGAAAAAAGGCTGATATCTTTTGCTTTTTCGGTGACGGAGTCACGTCTTTTTCTCCTAATTGCAGCTTTGTCATTTTAGCGATTACTTGCTCACGCAGGATACCTTTTTCCAGAGTGAATTGATTATCGCCGCAAAAAACAAGGGAACCGTCGGTGGAGATCTTGCAAAGCCTATGCAAAACAAACATTCCGTTTGTTCTGCGGTAAAACAAAATATCGCCAATTTCTAATTCTTCACTGATAGGGGAAAGAGTAACTCGATGCACCCCGCCGCGGATGGTCGGATGCATGCTTCTACCAAACGCTGTAAAGGTAAAAGAATTACCTCTTCCCAATTCTTCTTTTATGATAGGGTATAGCGTCTCAAAAGATATTTTATTGTTATGATTCATAAATTAGACCCGCGTCTTTCATTTTTTCAATAAAAGCTTCGAGATCTTTTCTTGCAGTCGTTTCATCAACGTTATATTCGTTTAAAAAAACTGATAAAAGTGCATCAAAAGAAATGTCGTTTTCCAGAGCCTTCCAAATGAAAACGCCGGTACTGTTCAGCGAAATCATACCGTCAAAGTCAACGTTTCCGACAGGGACTACAACAAAGTTTCCTGCAACCTCTTTTAACAAATAGCCCTCTTTGATTTTCATAGCAATTCTCCTTTTGACATCGTATTGTATGCAACGTGTGCAGCTTCCGCTTCCACATTACATTCTAATTGGTAAATGGGTACTTTTTTTATGATTTTTTCAAGGATATCCAAGAGCTGTGTCATGGCAGCACGATCTGAAGGACGTACTGTTTGACTGAGGATATTTTCAATAGCTGAGATGGACGAAAGAGGATAAATCATGTTCTTTTCTGCTCTGGATATAAAGGCAATGCCTTGTAAAGGCACTTTATGATTTAAGTTTAAATCTGTTTTTCCGCTCCAGGGTGTGCCGTACACATATATCTTGTCATCAAATAAGCGAATAGCGGGCTTGTCATCATTGAGAATTTGTGCACGGGGATAAAATTCTTTGAGCCAAAGAGAGGTGTGCGTGCTTTTTCCTGTCCCGCTTGGTGCGGAAAACAAATATGCCTTACCGTCAAGTTCAACAGCTGAGGCGTGTAGCATCATACCGTTATGAGTGATCAAACCTTTGTAAAAAACCGATCCTGTATGCATATACTCAATCAATGAATCTTCGGCATAGGGATACCGTTCTCTATAGCTGTTATATACTTTGCCGCTTGTGAGAATATCACAAATGCTCTCATCGTTACCGTTGTAAAGATAGGCCTGTGATTGTGGAAGGAGGGGAGCATGCTCAGGCTCCATTTTGACCACGAGGTCTGCAATTTTGTATTTATTCATTACTTTGTCCAATCAATCTTTCCGTAATGTTGTTTTGAAATAATGCAGGCAAAGCCAATAGAAAGTGCAATTGAAAGAAATGCGGATACCAAGATCATCTTTATGGTTTTGGAATCTTGCTTGATGATACGAGACTGTTCTTCAATCAAAAATGACTCGGCGGTTTTAAAATCAGAATAACTTTCCTTGATATTTTGAATTGCTTCTTCATAATCTTTTTTGGTTGCGGTTTCAGTCTGTATCAGTTCGTCGCCTTCTTTCACAGCTTTGTATAACAGACTTGATTTCAATTCAAGGCCTTCCATTACATCTACGCGGCGATACATATTACATAGGGATTGTAATTCGTTAACCAGATCGATGGGAAGAAGCATATTTTGAGCAGCTTTTGCGGTTGCACCAACATCCTTCAGATAATTTTCAGAATGGTTTTTAAAAATTTCGTTATTGCAGTCCGCGGGGATATAAAAGAAGAGACAGTAGCCGGAAATGTTATCCAGAGCTTCAATTTGTTCTTTGTATCGTTGATAGCTCTTTGGCTCATAATCTTCTGCGGCAAGTGAACGAAAAGCAGCAACTTCCTGTTCAATTACGCTGTAGTCAATGAATTTGTTTTGCAATGAATTAAATGCAGAATCCAAAGTGTTTTTTGCTTCAATCAAGGCATCATTGCCGACATTTTTCTTTAAAATTGCCTCTACGTCGGAAATAGACTTTCTCAAAGCATTGAATTCGGGAACCGTATTCATATAGTTTTCGTTTGTGCACACGATGAGGTAATTTAGATATGCTGTAAGCTCATCTTTTGTCATTTCTTCATCAAAAAAATGATCGGCTAAACGCAAACGGTTAAATGCGTATGCGTAGTTTGTTTCAAAGCTGTCAATATAATCTTGGGTTTTTTTGCGGTAGCTTTCTTCCGTGTAAAGGTCGGTTTTATAATAGATCGCAGGAGAATCAAGTTCGGTTTTGATTTCATCTACGGTACTGACCATTTTTTTCCAGGAATCTTCGGTAAAAATAGAACCGTCAAGCTGATCGAAATGTGAAACGAGGACAGGAAGATAGGAATAGTCATAGGTATCTTGCATCATATTGGCATAGACTGTTTTCAGATTCTTGTAACCGGTATCTATTTCTTCCTGAGTAATGGCATCATCTTTCAAAAGCTCACCAACATACTCAATTTGCGCTTCAAATTCTTCAAAGTATTTTGAATCCTGAAAATAGGGCTTATAAATATATGTTGTGAGGTTTTTATAAATTCTTGATAGATCTTCGAAGGTTTCTCCTGCCGATGCAGGAACAGTCAGTACGAAAACACAAAGCACTGTAAATAACAACAAAAGAATTCGTTTCATTATCATTCCTCGGTATCTGAAAATTTATTGCTGATTTTAGCAAATTCCTCTAGAGAAAGGGATTCACCGCGACGGGTGGAATCTATACCGCACTCAGAAAGGAGCCTTTCGATATCAGGTTTACTGAATCGGTCTTGAAAACCATTATAAAGAGTATTTGAAAGAGTTTTTCTTCTGGCAGAGAATGATGCCCGAATAACACTAAAAAAGATCTTTTGATTTTTGACAGCAACAGGCGGTGACACAAATGGGGTAAGGCGAAGCACTGCGGAATCAACTTTCGGTCTGGGAATAAAATTGCCCGGGCCAACCATAAACAATTTTTCAGCCTTGGCGTAAAAATTCACCACTGCGGTAATCGCTCCAAAGTCTGCGCTACCTGGTTTAGAAACCAATCGGTTGGCGGCTTCCTTTTGAATTAAGACGGTAATGGAAGTAATGGAGAGATCACATTCTAAAAGGCGCATAATCAGTTCGCTTGTAATATAGTAAGGGAGATTGGAGCAAACCGCTACCTCATAATCCGGAAACTCGTTTTTGATCGTGTTAAAATCGAATTGCAGTGCATCCGTACGGATTATACGCACATTATTGCAGTCGGCAAGACTTTCATCAAGCACAGGAATCAAGTGCGGATCAATTTCCAAAGCAATGACTTGATCGTATATGCGGGAGAGCTGAAGCGTCAAAGCTCCTGCACCGGGGCCGATTTCGATAACAAGCTTTTTTTTATCGCTTTTCAGAGTTTCAAAGGAAGCCATACCAATTCTGTTAGCAATGGCTTCGTTCATCAGAAAGTTCTGGCCAAAGTTTTTCTTGAAGAAAAAATTATTCTTTTCAAGAAGCATGGTCATTTCTTTGGAGGAGTAAAGATTCATAAAAATTCCTTTGTATAGTTTTTCAAATATTGGAAACAGTAGTCACAGAAAGAAAGGAGGGATTCTTATGGAATTCATCGGCAGTCAAACCGAAAACAATTTGCGCTCTGCCATCAGCGGGGAAGCACAAGCTGCGCTTTTATACAGTTTCTTCGAGAAAAAAGCAAGGAAAGATGGGTTTGAAGAACTGGGAGATATTTTCAGAGAAACATCTGAAAATGAGAAAGCACATGCAAAAATATACTATGACCTTTTAAAATGTATCGAATCAAGTGACAAAAACTTAAAATCTGCCGCAGACGCCGAATTGCACGAACACAGCAAAATGTATCCACAGTTTGCTAAAACAGCGCGAGATGAAGGATTTTTTGATATTGCAAAAACTTTTGAAATGGTTGCTCAAATTGAAAAGGAGCATGAAGAACGATTTAGACTTTGGTACGGGTATCTGGTAAACAACGCGGTCTTTTCCAAGGGGATGGAAACCGAATGGATCTGTTCTAATTGCGGACACCGTCAAAAAGGTGTTTCTGCTCCTGATATTTGTCCAACTTGCCATCATCCGAAAGCGTATTTTAAAGAAGTCAAGAGTTAACATCTATTCAAAATATAGTATATCATCTTTTTTTACAAAATACAATGATTTTAAAGAAAAACAGGGGCAATTTTTGCCCCTGTTTTTTAGAGAATAATACAGATAAGTCCGCCGCTACCTTCATTAATAATTTTCTGAAGCGTTTCACCGAGTTTTGCTCTGGCTTCGGAAGGCATGTGATTCAGTTTTGTGTTTAACCCCTCATTGACAAGCTCGTAGAGCGTTTTTCCAAACATATTGGATTGCCAAATTTTGGTAGGATCTTCTTCAAATTCTTCAAGGAGAAATTTAACGACATCTTCTGACTGTCTCTCGCTTCCGACGATGGGGGAGATTTCTGCTTGAATGTTTGCTCGGATCATGTGGATGGAAGGAGCGCTTGCTTTCAGCTTAACGCCGTAACCGCCTGATTGCTTCACAATTTCCGGTTCTTCCAGCTTCAAATCATCAATGCCGGGTGTGACAATGCCGTACCCACTATTTTCCACGTCCTCTAATGCCCCGGCAATTTTATCGTATTTTTCCTTCATTGCTGCCAAGTTTT
>JAZSDQ010000050.1:0-10965 GCA_045531235.1 Eubacteriales bacterium | reverse complement strand
TAAGGCAAGTGACAACAATGCCACCAAGCAACGCTACCGCAATGGCATGTGCAGAATCCCAGTCGGCAATGCCATACTTTTTAAGAACAACAGGAAGCACATTGAGCATCAGAACCACAACAATAAGAGGAATCAATCCGCAAAGCCAATGCCAGGAAGGAAGCTTTACACTATGATCCGTTTTATCTACGAACTTAGGATCTTCTTCAAAATGAAGACCGGCAGCGCGTGCCTTGCGAATTCGCCATTCCAAATAAATATATCCTGATACACCAATCAAAAGAACGGCAACACAGCTCATCAAAGGGGCAGCCATAGCCGTCGTTCCATAATATTTGGTAGGAATGATATTCTGAATTTGGGGAGTGCCGGGAATGGCAGTCATAGTAATGCCAAAGGCACCCAAAGCAACAGCACCGGGGAGAAGTGTTCTTGGAAGATCCGCTTCACGGTAAATGGCATACCCCATAGGATACACAACAAATACAACAACAAAAAGAGAAATGCCGCCGTAAGTCATCAAAAGACAAGGAATCACCACTGCAGCCAATGCAAATTTCGGTCCGATCAAGGATACGATCTTATTGGCAAGAGAACGGGCAGATCCTGTCATATCCATAATTTTTCCGTAAATTGCACCAAGGAAAAATGCAGGAAACCAAAGGACAATGTAGCCCGCAACACCGTTGATATAATCTCCAAGATAGGCATCCAAGACATTGAGCCCACCCATCAAGGCTACGATTGCTGCGCAAACGGGAGCGACCCAAATAATAGACTGCCCCTTATAGGCAAGAAAAATTAAAAGAACAAGGCCAATTACTATTCCAAGAATTGAAATAATTTCCATAATCTCCTCCGAAAAGATGATATCACAGTGTAACATAGTACATTGCTTTTTGTCAATAAAAGAAAGAAGCCTTTCCTTTAGAAAAGCTTCCTTTTCAATCTTTATTTTTTGTTTTTGAAATGCTCCCGTGTTGCCATTACCACAACCGTGCTCAAACCGATGATACCGACAAGGTTTGGAATTGCCATCAGGCCGTTCATCATTTCGGAAATGCCCCAGATGAGATCCAGATTTCCAACTGAGCCGACAAATACGAAAGCTACGTAGATAATGCGATAAGCATTGATGGCTTTTTTTGATTTTCCCGTAAGATAGCCAATGCAAACTTCGCCGTAATATGCCCAGCCGAGAATCGTAGACAATGCAAAGAAGATGGTAGAAATCGTAACAACCCATCCGCCTATATAAGGAATGGCGTCATTAAACGATACGATGCTCAGCGCCGCGCCCTGATATTCCCCACTCTGCCAAAAATCGCCGGTAAGTATGATCAGTGCGGAAATGGTACAGATAATAATGGTAGTGAAAAACACCTCAAACATTCCCCAAAGGCCCTGGCGAACAGGGTCTTTATTGGTGGAAGCAGCATGTGCAATAGGTGCGCTACCGAGACCTGCCTCATTGGAAAAGACGCCGCGTGAGAAGCCGTTCTTCATAGCAAGCATAATGCCATAGCCGGCAACACCGCCTGCGGCAGCTTTGAACTGAAATGCTTCACGGAAAATCATAGCAAATGCTGCGGGGATCTTATCGAAACGAATGACCAACGCTACAAGGGAAAGTACCACATAGAACATTGCCATAAAAGGAACAAGCTTTTCATTAACGGAAGAAATTCTTTTCATACCGCCAAGAATAACCGCCGCAGCAAGAAGTGTCAAAACTAGGCCTGTAATCCAAGGTTCAATGGAAAAAGATGTTTGAGGAGTAATCTTGATATTTTGCAGTGCAAGGGCAATAGAATTGGACTGAGTAGCATTTCCCGTGCCAAGGCAAGCAATCATACCAAACACGCAAAAAGCAGAGGCCAGCCACTTCATACCGAGTCCGTTTTTGATATAGTACATCGGACCGCCGACCCACTCCCCTTTTTCATTTTTCTCACGGAATTTTAAGGAGAGTACAATTTCCGCATATTTTGTTACCATGCCGAGAAGTGCACTGATCCACATCCAAAAAATAGCACCAGGTCCACCGCCGCCGATGGCAGTAGCAAGACCTGCAATACTGCCCGTACCGATGGTCCCTGCCATTGCCGTAGCAACCGCCTGAAAAGGGCTGACGCCCGAATCATCCCGATGGCGCTGATCTGCGGAGAACATAGACATAATCGTGTTCTTCCACATATAGGGGAATTTTCTGAACTGCAAAAAGCCCGTTTTAAAAGTTAAAAACAGACCTGCGCCAACCAAAAGCACAATGAGAATCCATCCCCATAAAACGCCGTTGATGCTTTCAATCAGTTTCACAAAAAGCGTGCTCCTTCGTAAACTCAATATGTATAGTGTTTTTATTGTGTTCAGCAATCATCAGTATAAACTCAAAGTATTTATATAAGTAATATATTTAAGGGAAATGAAAGTTTCAACTTAGTATGCTTACTTCAACACTGTGGTTTTATATCACAAAATTGGAAGCTTTTCAATAGTTTATTTCACATTTCCCTTTTATTTTGCAAGATGAATTTTTACACCGAATTTTTTTGGCAAAATAAAAGCCCCAACCGAAAAACGGAAGGGGCTTTTTGTATGTTTCAACTATATGGCAACTTTGCTGTTTTCGCGAGGCTTCTTTCGGTAAGCCAGCGGTGATATTCCATTATGCTTTTTAAATTGCTCCGAAAAATAATTGCTGTCATTATATCCGCAGCTTGCGGCAATTTCCGCAACAGAAAGAGTTGGATTGTTGCGCAAAAGTTGACTTGCATGCTGAAGGCGAATCATTGTTAGATATTCTGAAATACAAAATCCTGTTTCTTTTTTGAAAATGCGGGATAAATGCTCCGGGCACACAGAAGAACGCTCAGCAAGCAGCGACAAACGAATATCCGTCGCAAAATTCTTTTTGATATAGTCAATGGTTTGAGCAACATAGCCATTTCCGGAGCTATGAGGAATGGCTTTGCCGGCATTGCGGGCAAGGTGATAAAACAGAAGTTTCACATTACCAAGGATCACCTTTTCCGAATAAGGGTCATCTCCACTGTATTCCTCGTCAATCTCATCAAAAATCATACGAATTTTATGAGAAATGTCCTCACTTCGAAAAAGATACGCCGCCGAAGAAAGCTGAGGCAAAAGCTCCGCAGGTAAGCAGGATGCGGCGCAGTAAAGAAGCCTTCGGCTGTGATCCGTATCTTTATATACGGTTTTATGGATCACGCCCTCCGGGATCAGTACCACATCTCCTGCGAATACTTCATAGATCTTATCATCGATAAAATATTGACAAAAACCTTTTTCTAAAAAATAAATTTCATAAAAATTATGATAGTGCTGTTTTCCGATAATATTTTTCACCGCGGAACGTTTTCCGTACAGTACGTGATCAATTCTTATATTTTCAGTTTTCACAATTCCCTCCTGTTCCACATTTATATTTTATCAAAAAAATCAAAATAGTCAAGAAAAATACGGTTATCTCTCAAAATAACCGAGGAAAACTATATATTTTTGATTTATCATAGAACCAGCAAAGGCTTTTTTTGAAATAAAATCAAGAAAGGAATTATACAATGAAATTTACAGAAAAAGGCGCAGAAGGCGTAAAAATCGCATACATCGGCGGTGGCTCCCGCGGTTGGGCATGGGGATTGATGAGCGACCTCGTATCCTGTGAGGATATGAGCGGCGAAGTCAGACTCTTTGATATCAACCAGGAAGCTGCTAAAAACAACGAAATCATCGGTAACAAATTCAACAAAGCAGAGGGAGCAAACTCCGTATGGAACTATCGTGCAGTTCCCACCCGCAAGGAAGCATTGGAAGGCGCGGATTTTGTAGTAATTTCTATTCTCCCCGGTACCTTTGAGGATATGGCAAGTGACGTGCACACCCCCGAAAAGTACGGCATTTATCAGTCTGTAGGCGATACCAACGGCCCCGGCGGTATCGTGCGTGCACTCAGACTTCTTCCCATGATCGAGGAAATCGCCCTTGACATTAAGAAATACTGCCCCAAGGCTTGGGTCATCAACTACACCAACCCCATGACCGCAACCGTACGTATGCTTTACAAGACATTCCCTGAAATTAAAGCTTTCGGTTGCTGCCACGAAGTGTTTGGCACACAGAAGCTTCTTGCCAGCGTGCTTGACCGTTACTGCGGAATCAAAGACGTACCCAGACAGGACATCAAGATCAATGTTGTCGGTGTTAACCACTTCACCTGGATCACAAAAGCTCAGTACAGGAACATTGACCTTGTTCCCGTATTTGCAAAATTTGCCGAAGATCACTATGAAACCGGTGACCTTGACGGCAAGGATGACAACTGGATGAACAACTTCTTTGCAACCAGCCGCAGAGTATGCTTTGATCTGTTCCGCCGCTTTGGCATTATTGCCGCTGCAGGCGACAGACATCTTGCAGAATTTTGCGAAGGCTCATGGTATTTGAATTCTCCCGAAGAAGTAAAGGAATGGGGCTTCTCCCTGACTCCCGTTGACTGGAGAATCAAGCGCCAGAACGAACGCATTGAAAAGAGCCTGAGAAGAGTTTCCGGCGAGGAAGAAGTTGTCATCGCAAGAACCGGTGAGGAAGGCGTAGATCAGATGCGCGCGCTTCTCGGTCTTCACACCATGGTAACCAACGTAAACATTCCCAATATGGGTCAGATCCCCAATCTTCCTTTGGATGCAGTCGTAGAAACAAACGCAGTCTTCTCTCCCGACAGCGTAAAGCCCGTTATGGCCGGCCCCCTTCCCAATTCCATTTATGCAATGATCAGCCGTATTGTCGGTGCGCAGGAACTGGTTGTTGAAGCTGCTGTCAAGCGCGATACCGAGCTTGCATTCCGTGCTTTCTCCAACGATCCTTTGGTAAAGATCAACCCCAGTGATGCCAGAAAGCTCTTCAACGAAATGCTTGAAAACACTAAGGAATACCTTTCCGATTACAATATTTAATGGAGGAGATACCAATGAATAATTTTGCTTCAAAGCTTGCAAATAGCGGCTATTATGTTTATGAAACATCCCTTGAAAAAGCTTCTGATTCTGAATTTGCAATCGTCAGCTGCGACAACAAAAAGTATCTTGCTGTTTCCGGTAAATTGGCAGAGCGTTTCTGCGGCAAGGAAGAAAACGGTGTAAAAATTTGCGAACAGTCCCCTGAAAATGCAAAGGTACTTCATACCATTTTCAGCTATACCAAGCCTCAGCGTCTTCCCAAAAAAGGTTTTTCTCTCGGTCTCGGTGACCGCACTGCAACCAGCACTCCCGGCCTTGCCAGAGCTCTGAAAAACACCAATGCATTCCCCATTTTTGCTCAGCAGTCCACCCGCGAATTGAATCTCACCGGCCGCAGCTTTGACGATGTCGTTGCCGCTGCAAGCTTTGCTGTTTTGGAAGCAGGCTACAAAACCGGTTACGCTGCTGACGGTGACCACTTGAAAAACATTGACGAAATTCGTCCTGCTCTGAGCGCCGGATGCACCCTGATCACATTGGACTGCTCCGAACATATTAAGGCTGAATACCTCACTTGCGAAAACGAAAAAGTACATACTGACTATATCAAGCTTCCTGTGGAAACCCGTACCTTCTACGAGCAGAAATACCTGAACCGTGCTTTCCCCGTTATCGGTAAATATTCTGAAATTGAATTCAGAAGAACCGTGCTCGCTTATGAAAACACCATTGCACACATTGAGGCATGCGCAGACTTTATCAAGAACTATGCAGACCACGATGTAGATATTGAGCTTTCCATTGACGAAACCTCCGTAAGCACCGTTCCCAGCGCTCACTTTTTCGTTGCCAACGAGTTGGCAGATAAAAAGATTGAGCTTTGGAGCTGTGCTCCCCGCTTCATCGGAAAGTTTGAAAAGGGCGTTGACTATATCGGTGATGTAAGAGAATTTGAGCAGGATTTCATTCTCCACCAGTGCATTGCCGAGCATTTCGGTTACAAGATGTCCGTACACTCCGGATCCGACAAGCTCTCCATCTACCCCATAGTAGCAAGAGAAACCAAAGGTAATGTTCACGTAAAAACCTCCGGCACATGGTGGTTGGAAGCAACAAGACTTCTTTCCGTGAAAGCTCCCGAGCTCTTCCGCAAAACCTTCCTTTACTCCATTGAGTGTCTTCCCAAGGCAAAACAGCTCTACAGCATTACTACTAATATGAATGATATTCCCAACATTGATGAAGTTTCCGACGAAAAGCTCCCTGAGTATCTGGAGGCAAATGCTTCCCGTCAGTTGCTTCACGTTTCCTACGGATATCTTCTCCAGGAGCCTTGGTTTGCAAAAGGCTTGACCGAAGCAATCTTCGGATTCGAATCAGACTATCACGCACTTATCAACACCCACATCGGAAAGCATCTGAAAGCATTTCAGTAAATATTTTAAAAGGCTCTGCTAAAAAGCAGAGCCTTTTTATTCATCTTTCTTTTTAAAGAAGAAATAGATCCCAAAGCCAATTTGAAAAAACGAAATAAGAACCGCAAATACCAGCGGTATTAAACCCTTCATATCGTCATAGTCAATGATGAGAACAAGCCCCCAGACTGCAAGTGCAAGAACGATACAGAGCACCACGATGGCAACGGCAGCTGCAAAAAAACGGTACTTTTTTGAAGATACTTCTTTTTCGGGAACGACGAGCATCATCAATTCCAAATACACTTCAAAAAGTATTTCCATTAAAAATTCCATTTCAAACTCCTTTTTGAAAACTCGAAAGAAGTATAGCATAATTCAGTTTATTTCGCAAGAAAAAAGCAGCCAAAAGGCTGCTTTTTTATATTCTTGTTTTCATTGCTGCAACAGAAAGCAAAGCATGCATAAGAGTAATCACTCCACCCAAAACTGAATAATAGTGGTAGCCAAGCATCAAGGGCATCAAGGAAAAAAGTGTTGCTGCAAGGGAAACGAATCGCAATGCAAAAAGAAGCCCTTTTCCCTCACGGAATAGAAAAAGGATAGCCGTAATTAGAAGCGCAACCGTACAAATCGCTGTCAAAAACGGACCGAAATTGGCGTAGCCGTAAGGTGTCAGATCAAAATAGGAATAGGTTTTACGGATCGGTTCCGCTTTTTCCGGGGTTGCAAAATTGCAAACGGCTCCGAAAGGCAAAACTTCAAGAACGATAGCAACAGCTGAAAGCATCAAAAAAAGCACTTTATTCTTCATACTCATTTACCTCTTCACTTCCCCTCCGCCCCACTCAACGGCAACGAACCCCTCTCTCTCGGGAGAAGATAATTCTTGTGGCAGAACATCTACAGCGCTTTCGGATCTCTGCCATGCCATATAAACGCGAATTATGGTATCAGGGGTGGGGGTAATACTAAGCTTTGCCCCATCGGTATATGCTTCCTTTTGAAATGAAATAATATTATACGGATTCTTTTCCATCAAAGGCAGCCAATAAACAATAAATTCATTTGCTTCACGACGGTTCAGACCAAGCTTTTGGAGAGCATCTTCCAAAAAGGCAGCAGTATCTTCTCCTTTGATGCAAAAGCCGCGAGAAAAATCATACTCCGTACAGATTTCACCTTCCCAATAAAGGTAATTATAGCTTTGACCGTTCTTATCTAAAAGTGTGCCATCAGGGAAAGCTGTGACGTTCCAACCGTTTTCATACTCAGGATAAGTACATGTCAGATTTCCCTCAAGATCCAGAGAAACCGAAACATCTGTTTTCTCCCGAGGATAAAGATAGATCACAGGCTTATAAGCTGCATAAGGATCCGGCTGCCAATCACTGTGCTCGATGGAGATCATATCCGCTTCAATGCGATGAGTTTTATCATCGTAATAAGTGTTTTTATACTCGCACTGCACCTGATCCCCTACGCACCATTCATCGGAAAGCTTTCCGTTCAGTTTTATTTCCGAGGGGGTAGGTACTACGGTTCTTGCAAAAAAGCAATTGGAATAGATTTTCGTGATTTTAATATGATCAAAAACGTTGTCATCATATTTTTCTGCAGTATTTTTATCAAGCCAGGTTTCGGTATATTCAATATCCCGGAGGTCATTGATAATGCGCCAACTGACGGCGTGGATCTTGGCCGGATAAGATTCCATTATGCCGTTTTTATAAAACACTTCAACAACGCTGCCCACCTGAACGTCGATTTCTACTAAAGAAGATATGCCAAAGGTAATTTGATCGCTGCTAAGCAATGCATTCTCTCCCGGGAGAGGTTTTACCAAAACAGAATTGCCATTGATCTCCAAAACGGTTGCACGGAGAGATTCCGAATCCACGATGATTGCATCGGGAAACTCGCTTTTTTCCAGCTCCCAAAGCTCATCAACGGATTTGTTCCGATCACTGCCAAAATAGATGCTCGTATTCTTATAGGAACCATCGGCATAGACCTTATTCCAACAAACGATTTTGTAAGCGAGAGCATCATAGACCCTCGTACCGCCGTCATCCAAATGCCCTCTCGGAATCGGAACAAACAAGACGGCCAACAAAAGAAAAACGATAGCAAGCGAAACAAACAGCTTCTTTTTCATTCCTACCCCTTTCTATCCCCGATGGCAAGATCTAAAAATTTTCCTTCAGAAGTAATGGTGCAAACGTAAACGCTGCCTTGCAAGTTTCCATTTGACATACTTACGTTCCAATATCCTTTTTCAACCTGAAACTCAGCCTGAACGGTATCAAAACTCAAGTCACAATTCTTCTTTGCAATTTTAATAGCTTCGGCTTCGGTAATGATACCCTCTGCAAGAGTAAGGGTTTGGAGAATCTCCATTGCTTTTTCGCCGTATTCATCCCACCAGGCTTCGGCGCCGTCATTGATTACATAATAGTCGCCTGCAAGACCCGGAAAGCTGATATAGTACCAAAGCTTATCTCCTGCGTAAGAACCACGATAGGCTTCGTATTTTCCAAGGGTTATCTCCTCTATGGTTAAGCCTGTTCCGCAAAAGCCAAGGGAGGGATAGTACCAAATTTTAAGCGTTCCTTGCGTTTCTTTTTCGGGGGAAATAGCGATGCAGAAGCTATTATCATTTTCGTTTTCCCCGTGTATCACTTCATATTTCCAATCATAGGGAAGCTTCACCGAGATGTTGGCGTGATTTTTTCCATGTCTTGCGATGATATCATTTTTTAAGGGATCCACACCGTCAAGAAAAACGGTGATATCCTCTTCCGCTATCTCGATATCCTTTGGCAATTCCACAAGAATATGCCAGCCTGCCATATCATCCGTACCTACTTCCGGAACGATTCTTTTAATATATACTTCCAGTTTTTCTTTTGACGATAAAACCTTTTCCACCTTATGGCGGATAGATCCACTCCCCTCCTCTGTAGTCACCATCAGAAGGATATGATCCTCAAAATAGTTTTCGTTATATCGGTCACAGGCATCGAGAAAGCCGATGGTGCTATCGGAAGCCGGATCCTCCCGTCTTTCCAGATTGTATTTTTCTCTGTTGGATTCGTAATAATAATCCAGTTCTTTTTTAGAACGAATCACAGCGGAATCCGGATCTGTTTGATCTTCGGGAGTCCATCCGGTGCGGATATATTGGGCTGCAAATTTCACCGGTTCAAATTTTTCTACCGCGGCAGATTCGATTTTCTCATCGGTTTCGGGCGGACAAGATATTTTTTCCATAGGAACGCATGATGAAAAAGAAAATGAAGCAATAAAAAGGATTGCAAAAACCAGTAACAAAGCAGACAACTGTTTCATGTTATTCTCCTTTCTCAATTACCGTTTACATAGACTTTCAACGCATTCAGTTCATTCTCCGTCAGTATTTCCTTTTTTCCCGTAAGTTCATCGGTGAGCGTATTGGAATCCAAAAGATAGCTTTTTTCATTGCCGTCATGCGAAAAGAAAACAATACGGCATTGTATCTTTTTATTGGAATCCGTAGCTTCTTCGTTCTCAAAGTTAGCACCACCCGCCGATTCCTGCTTCTGCTCGGTGGATTCATCATCCATAACATGGGCAAAGAAGACGGAATTGATAAGCGCATAGAGCTTATTTACATCCGAGGCATCGGAATACTGCTGAAAAGCATCGTCGGAAAAATCAAGCAGTTCTATTTTTACATCGGTATAAGGGATCGCGCTACCGAGGCTTCCTTCCACGCCGTCGGCACTTTCTTCCTCGGGAGAAAAATCCTCGCTCCCTGCAGGAAGCATTGCAGGAAGGATCATCGCTGACCAGATGCCGATAATCAGACACAAAGGAATACAAAAAGCAAGCACTCGATTCCGCGTTCTGCGACGGGCGGCGATTCTTTCTTTACTTCGACGGAATACTTCCGCCTTATAAACACTCATTTCTTTCATTCTAACCATTCACCATCCTCTCCGAGAATGATGCGAAGCTCCTTTTTCGCACGATAAAGAAGGTTGTCAACCTGTTTTTTCTTTTTCTTCATAACCCGAGCTGCCTCTTCGTAGCTCAAGCACTCGAAATACACAAGATGCACTGCTTCTCGCATATCCTCAGGGAGTTTGATGAGAGCGGCGTTGACGCGGCAATTCCTTTCACTTAAAAGAACGATTTCCTCGGGCGTTTTTCCGTCATCGGGATATTCCACTGCTTCGGAAAGAGGAAGCGTATTCTTTCTTTTCCGCCCTCTTAAATAGTCCAAAGCTTTGCTTCTTCCAATCATAAACAGGTATGTTTTCAGCGTTACCTTGAAGTTATACCGAGATCTATGCACAATAAGATCCGAAAAGGCATCGATAGCAATATCCTCGGCAGCGTGGGTATCGTGCAAATAGCCATCAAGGAAGAACACCAATCCGGGAAAATATTCTTCCATAATGCTATCAAAGGCACTTTCATCACCATCAAGGAAACGGCGGTAGCTACTTGCGCCGTTGTCCATAAGTCTTCCTCCTGATTTTTTAGGGCTGATCAATTCCCTTTCACCTCTTATACGACAGTCAAGG
>JAZSDQ010000017.1:0-12155 GCA_045531235.1 Eubacteriales bacterium | reverse complement strand
AACGTACGCCTTTCCGAGGCTCCCAGCCACGGAAAGCCCGTGCTTTACTACGATAAGAATTCCAAGGGCGCTCATGCATATCTGGAGATCGCCCGCGAATTGGAAGAAAGAGGGTAATATGGCAAAAGAAAACGCTTTGGGCAAGGGCCTTGGTGCATTGTTTACCCCTTCTCCCGCCATGGAAGAGCGGGAAGAGGGAGATGTGGTGATTACCGCGCCCATTGAAAAGGTCTATCCCGACGAAAATCAGCACAGAAAAACCTTCCACGACGAAACCTTAAACGAGCTTGCCGATTCCATTCGTATTCACGGCGTTATTCAGCCGCTTTTGGTACGGAAATTCGGCGCAGGCTATCAGATCATTGCCGGTGAACGGCGCTACCGTGCTTCCAAGCTAGCCGGACTTACGGAAATTCCCGTTATCGTCAAGGATTTTGATGAAAAAAAAGCGCAGGAAGCTGCCCTCATTGAGAACCTGCAAAGAGAGGATCTGAACCCCATTGACGAAGCCCAAGGCTTTTACGCCTTGATGCACGCCTTTAATCTTACCCAGGAGGAAGCCGCCCGACAGATCGGTAAAAGCCGCGCCGCCGTGGCAAATTCTCTCCGTCTTCTGAACCTGCCAAGTTCTGCGCAGAGCCTTTTAAAGCAGGGAATTATTTCTGCAGGCCACGCCAGAGCTCTCCTTCCTTTAAAGGATGAGGGCGCCATTCACGATATGCTCCTTGCCATTGTAGAACGGGAAATGACCGTTCGTCAGGTAGAGGAAACGGTGAAAAACATTCTGGAAGGCGGTCAACCGCTGAAGAAAACTCCCCGATCCAAGGCGAAAAACGAGGTTTATCAGGCCCAAATGAAGGAGGTTGCCGCAAGAGCTGCGGCAAATCTCGGCAGAAAGGTTGCCATCAAGGATGACGGCAGCGGCCGAGGAAAGATCACCTTGGAGTATTTTGATGCTGCCGATCTGGAGGAGATCCTCGGTAAGATCTGCGGCGAGGAATTTTTGCTAAATTTATAAGTTTACAATAAAAATATTTTGAGAGAAAGAAGATAGAACCATGCTGGATATTAAATTTATCAAAGAAAATCCCGATGTTGTAAAGGAAAACATCAAAAAGAAATTCAAAGAGGAAAAGCTTCCCCTGGTAGACGAAGTGATCGCTCTTTACGATGCCAAGCTTGCCGCGCTGAAGCGGGCAGAGGAGCTTCGTGCCAACCGTAATAAGCTTTCCAAGGCGATCGGCGCTCTCATGGGACAGGGCAAGAGAGAAGAGGCAGAGGAAACCAAGAAGCTGGTTGCCGCTCAGGCAGACGAACTGAAGGCTCTGGAAGAACAGGAAACTGCCCTTTCCGCCGAATTGAAAGAAAAAATGATGAAGATCCCCAACATCATTGATCCTAGCGTTCCCGTAGGTAAAAATGACGAGGACAACGTAGAAGTGGAATGCTTTGGCGAAAAGACCAAGGTGGACTTTGAAATTCCTTACCACACCGATATTATGGCATATTTCAACGGCATTGATAAAGAGGCCGCAGGCAGAGTGGCAGGGGAGGGCTTCTATTATCTGATGGGTGATATTGCCCGCCTTCACAGCGCTGTGACTGCTTACGCCCGTGATTTTATGATCGATAAGGGCTTTACCTATTACATTCCTCCCTTCATGATCCGTTCCGAAGTGGTAACGGGCGTTATGAGCTTTGAGGAAATGGAAGCTATGATGTACAAGATCGAGGGCGAGGATCTCTTCCTCATCGGTACCAGCGAGCATTCTATGATCGGTAAATTCATCAATACCCTTACCTCTGAGGATAAGCTCCCGATGACCATGACCAGCTACTCTCCCTGCTTCCGCAAGGAAAAGGGCGCTCACGGCATTGAGGAAAGAGGTATTTACCGTATCCATCAGTTCGAAAAGCAGGAAATGGTAGTTATTTGCAAGCCGGAAGAAAGCATGGACTGGTTCCACAAGATGTGGAGCTATTCCGTAGAGCTGTTCCGCAGTCTGGACGTTCCCGTCCGTACTCTGGAGTGCTGCTCCGGTGACCTTGCGGATCTGAAGGTAAAGAGCTACGACGTAGAAGCCTGGAGCCCCAGACTTCAGAAGTATTTTGAGGTTTGCTCCTGCTCTAACCTGGGCGACGCTCAGGCGAGAAGACTTGGTATCCGTGTGAAAGGGGAAGACGGCAGAAAGTATTTTGCTCACACCCTGAATAATACCGTGGTAGCTCCTCCCCGTATGCTCATTGCATTTCTGGAAAATAATCTTTACATGGAAGACGGAAAATTCAAGGTCCGTATTCCCAAGGCCCTGCAGCCTTATATGGGCGGCAAGACCGTAATCGAATAAGATCCTAAAAGGAGAACAAATGGAACAGATCAAAGAATCCCTTTCCGTGCTTTGGATCTCTCCCGCAAGGGATGAGATGGCGCGGATTCTGTGGTGCATTTTCGTGGCAGTGCTGCTTTGCGGCGCCTATCTTATCTATCGCCGTCAAACGGTGGGGAAGGCCCTCCGATTTCTTACGGAAAACGGCTGTTTTTCCGAAGAAACGGCGAAAACCGTAAAGGAATTGGGGCTAAAAAATCCTTCTTCGCTTACGGCAGATGCGAGGCTTGTGAAAGCGGTGGACGGAGAAGAAAAGCGCTACTATATTCCCGAAGAACTGAAGAAAAAAGCGGAATATATGCAAAAAGCAGGAAAAGCCAAATGGTGGCAGGCGCTTCTTTTGATTTTGGCAATGTATCTTGTTCTTGTGGTCTTGTATCACCTTTTACCCGATCTTTTGGGTAAATTTTAAGTGTTTCCGAAAGGAGAACCAGTATGACTTCCGAAAAAAAAACCTCGATTCTTCCCTGGATCATTACCTTAGCGGTGATTCTTGCTGTGGGAATCGTGGCAGCCATTGCCTTCGTTTTCGGCTTTCGCTATACCACCTTGCCAAACGGCGTCAAATTCCTTGGCAGGGTAACGGACGGTATGTTCGTCAGCGGAACTGCTTATTACAGCGACGATACGTCCGCAAAATTCAACGCTGCCGAAGCAAAGCTCAGCTATGATAACGGTGACGTGTATATCGGCGCTACCGCATCTCTTCTTCCCAACGGAGAGGGTGAAATGCTTTTCTCTTCCGGGGATAGCTACAAGGGCGGTTTTCTGGACGGTAAATTTTCAGGAAGCGGCACCATGGTCTACGCTTCGGGAGATACCTATACCGGAGAATGGAAGGATGGCAAGCGTCAGGGACACGGCGTATATACCTGCCCCGACGGAAGCAGCTTCACAGGGTATTTTGTGGAAAATATGAAAAACGGAACGGGTACCTTCAAATACGCCTCCGGTGACGTGTACGAAGGCAGCTTTACCGACGATATGAAAAACGGCCAAGGCACCTATACCTGGGCCAACGGTGACGTGTACGTGGGCGCATTTGTCAACGATATCCGCGAGGGACAGGGCACTTATACCTGGGCAAACGGCGACAGCTACACAGGCTCGTTTAAAAACAATCAGCTCAACGGCCAGGGAACCTATACCTGGAAAAGTGAAGAGGGAGACGTGGGAAGGACCTACACCGGATTTTTCAAAGACGGTATGATCTCTCTGGAGCCTTAAGGAGAAAATTATGAAATGCCCTGCTTGTTATTACAGTGAAAATCGCGTTCTGGACTCCCGTCCCACCGATGACGGCGCCATTCGCCGCCGCAGAGAATGCCTTTCCTGCGGCAGAAGATTTACCACCTACGAGCGCGTGGAGGAGATCCCCGTAATGGTGGTGAAAAAAGACGGAAAGCGTCAGGTTTTTGACCGCGGCAAGGTGTTGAACGGTGTGGTGCGCGCCTGTGAAAAACGGCCGGTTTCCTTTGAAGAAATGGATGCCCTGGTCAAGGATGTGGAAATGGAGATCACCTCCAAAATGGACAACGAGGTTTCCACCACCGCCATCGGAGAGATGGTGATGGAACGGCTGAAAGCCTTGGACGAAGTGGCGTACGTTCGCTTTGCTTCGGTGTACCGAAGTTTTAAAGACATCAATACGTTTATGGCAGAATTGGAAGCTCTTTTGAAGGAGCAGAATAAGGAGAATTAAATTGGGAAATATTTGGCATGATATGAACCCGAAAAGAATCACCCCCACGGATTTCGTGGCGGTCATTGAGATCCCCAAGGGTTCCAAGAAAAAATACGAACTGGATAAGGAAACGGGCTATCTGAAATTGGACCGTATTCTTTACACTTCCACCCACTATCCTGCAAACTACGGCTTTATTCCCCGTACCTTCGGTGATGACCTTGACCCCTTGGATGTACTTCTCATTTGCAGCGAGGAAATTGAGCCGATGACTCTCGTTCGCTGCTATCCCATCGGCGTGATCACCATGATCGACAACGGCAGAAACGATGAAAAGATCATCGCGATTCCCTTTGAAGATCCCACCTACAATCATTTTGTGGATATTTCTCAGCTCCCCAATCACATATCCGAAGAAATGAACCACTTCTTCCGCGTGTATAAGCAGCTGGAAGATAAGGAAACGGTGATCAACGAAGTGGGCGATGCCCAAAAGGCAGCAGAGATCGTTCAGGCGGCCATTGACGCCTACATTGAAAAATTCTGCAAGTAAAAAAAAGCGGAGTGATTTCACTCCGCTTTTTCTTTTCATTCCTTATAAAATGTGCTTTACCATACGGGGAAGACCGTTTTCCGGCTTTTCCAGCTTCAGCACGAAGTCCAGACTGTCGATCTTCAGCGCCATGTGAAAATCGGGCTCGGGGAATACATCCTGCTGCTTAGGGTCAAAGAATTTAGCGCCGTCGGTATAGCGAAGCTTTTCCGCTTCCTTGTATACGTCAAAGGGCTTGTTTTCCAGAATGCTCTTGATATATTCTGCGCAAAGCGTGTCTTCATCGGTGGGAGTAACGGCTTCCAGACCCATACAAACAAGAGAAACCTCTTCTGCGCCGCTTCTGCGAATATATTCTGCCGTTGCCTTGGCATTTACCAGGCTTCCGCCCAGAATTTCATCGGCGTAAATAGCGTTGGCAATGCCCTGGGTGCCTGCGCTGGTGGTGTGAACCACGGTCTTGCCCTTTACGTTCATGGAAGCGATCTGAGAGGGAGAGTTGCCCATATCAAAGCCGGGAAGGATCTTGCCGCCCCGTTCGCCTGCCAGAATGGCATCGGGGTTTTCTTCCTTCAGCTTGTAAGCTAAATCCTTATCGCCTACGGGAATGACCTTTTCTGCGCCTGCATCCAGAAGATAAGCCTCCAGGGACATCGCGCGGAAGACGTCGATCACTACGGTAATACCACGGGCAGCCTTGGCACCCTCAATGAGTTGAAGAATACGGATATTCATATTGCTTCCAGCCTTTCACTCTGTTTTTTTCTATCGTACCATATCTTTTTTTGAAAGGCAATGTTTTTTGTGTGAAATTTGCTATTTTTCGCCATTGTGGTATAATGAGAGGGCAAAATAAAAATACAGGAGTTATCACAATGCAAGAAAAAGTTTTTGAAGGACTGACCTATCTCGTTTCCTATCCCGAAGATTTTTCCGCGGATAAAAAATATCCTCTTCTGGTATTTTTGCACGGCCGTGGCGCCAGGAGGCCTACTACGGAAAAACTGCATAATTATCCCAGCCTGCACTATATCACCGCGCGACAGAACAAGAGAGGCTTTCTTCTGATTGCGCCTCACTGTCCCCAAGGCAGCTGGAACGAATTTATGCAGCCTCTGATTCGCTTCGTGGATCATTTTCGCCATCTTTCCTACGTGGATACAAAGCGTGTGTATCTGACAGGCAACAGTATGGGCGGCTACGGCACCTTTAACCTTGCTACCATCCGACCCCGGTGGTTTGCGGCGGCAATGCCCCTCTGCGGCGGCGGCTGCCCCGGACAGGCGCCGGAAATGACAAATATCCCTTTCCGCGTGTTCCACGGACTTTGCGATCAGACGGTGGACCCTATTGAAAGCCTGCAGATGGCAAAAGCCATCAATCTGGCAGGCGGCCACGCGGAGCTGATCCTTTTCCCCTCACTCCCTCACAATATCTGGAGCGCCGTTTACGACAACGACGAAAACTACGACTGGCTCTTTTCCTTTACTGCGGAGTGGGAAAACGAATAAAGCCGAGGAAAAGTTTGTAAATAAATCGTGAAGAGCCTTGACAAAAGAGAAAGGGTGGGGTAGAATAGCTACACCAAAAGGAAGCAGAACGCCCGTTCTCACCTGCCGACCCAAGAGTCAGGCAGCGTCAATAGAAATCATTCCCCTCGGGGATTTTTCTGTGCGGAGCGTTTGCTCCGCACATTTTTTGGTTTTTGGAGGTGCTTTAACATAGCCGCAAAGGAAATGACCATCAATGAGAAGATCCGCGCCGCGGAAGTCCGTGTCATCGATGCCGACGGAAGTCAGCTCGGTGTAATGAAGACCACTCGCGCTCTGGAGATCGCCTACGACAAGGGCCTCGACCTTGTGGAAATGAATGCCCAAGGCCCCGCTCCCGTCTGCAAGATCATGGATTACGGTAAATACCGCTTCGATCGCAGCAAAAAGGAGAAGGAAAGCCGCAAAAAGCAGGTGATCGTGGAGACCAAGGAGATCAAGTTCTCCTGCCGCATCGGTCAGCATGACTTCGATACCAAGATCAGCCACGCCCATCGTTTTCTCACCGCGGGAAATAAGGTGAAAATGACCATTATGTTCTCCGGCCGTGAAATGAACAATACCCAGAGAGGTGTTGATCTGATGGACAAGATCGCAGAAGCCGTCGCTGAATTCGGCACAGTGGAAAAGAAGCCTCATTTGGAAGGTCGTTTTATGACAATGTTTGTCGTACCCAAAAAATAATAATCAGTAAAGGAAGAAAGTAACATGGCAAAGATCCGTACTCACAAGGCAACAGCCAAGAGATTTAGCTTGACCAAGAACGGAAAAGTGAAAATGACCCAGCAGGGCAGAAGACATCAGGTTCACCTGAAGACCACCAAGCGTAAGAGAGCACTTCGTAAAGCAGCTTATCTTGCTGAATGTCAGGCAAAGAACATCAGAAAGCTCATCCCCTACGCATAAATCGAGGGAAATCAAAGAAAGGATAAGCGTTTTCAACGCAGTGTATTACAATGGCAAGAATTAAATTCGCAAAAGTTACCCGCGCAAGAAGAAAGAAAGTATTGAAGGCCGCTAAGGGCTACTGGGGCGCAAAGAGCAAGCATTTTAAGATGGCGAAACAAGCCGTCATGAAGAGTGGCAACTACGCGTTTGTAGGCAGAAAGGCAAAGAAGAGAGATTTCCGCAGACTGTGGATCACCCGTATCTCTGCCGCAGTGAAGGCAAACGGTATGAACTACTCCACCTTTATGGCAGGATTGAAGAAGGCCGGCATCGAGCTGAACCGCAAAATGCTCTCCGAGCTCGCAGTAAACGACAAAGAAGCATTTGCAGCTCTCGTAGAGAAGGCAAAGGCCGCAAAATAAGTAAGGAAAGATCCTGCACACTTGCAGGATCTTTTTTGTCAAAAAATGGAAATGAATTCAGAAAAACAGAAGATCCTTCGTTTCCTTGAGGAAAAGGGGATCCCTTATCGCATTTTTTCCCATCCCGTCACCGACGATCTGGAGGGAAAACTGAAAAACGATGCCGCAGCCGGCATTGAAAATGCAACCCACTGTAAGAATCTGGTTTTGTGCAACCGTCAGAAGACCAAGTTTTATCTTTTGACCATGCCCTTCGGCAAGCGCTTCCGCACGGGGCCTGTTTCCCGTCAGATGGCATCGGGCCGCCTTTCTTTTGCGGAGGACGGTATCCTGCGGGATATTCTCCATACCGTGTCCGGTATGGTCAGCCCTTTGGAATTGATCTTTGATGAAGAAAAGACCATCGCTTTTTCCATGGATCGGGAGCTGAGGGGTGTGGAGCGCATTTGCTTCCACCCTTCCGATGATACTTGCACGGTGGTGCTGGAAAACCGTGATTTCTTTGAGAAATTTCTCCCTGCCGCAGGGGTTGCGGTAAATTTTGTCAATATTGAACTGGAAGAAACGGAGGAAAAGTAAATGAACGAAAAAGCTTTGGCATTTACCCGCAAGGTGGCGCTTACCACCTTTTTGTCCTTCACCTTAATTACCTTTTTCTATCTGGGAATGATCGTTCTCGTTTCCGGGGAGGAAACCGGCGGCACTTTCCCCATGGGCTATTGCTTCCGCTATACCATCGGCAAGCTTTTTTGCATTCTTTTATTCTCTTTGTCCCTGGGATTTTTCAACCGTCTGCCGGAGAGAAACGGTAAGCGTGCCCTGAATCGCCTTTTGCACCTGCTTCTCAGCTTCGGCACCTATTTTCTCTTTATGATCCTGATGTTCTTCTCCATGTATGAGTCCGATTCTCTGACCAGTCAGGGAATTCTTGTAAACGTGGTCCTCTTTGCCGTGGGCTACCCCTTGGTTCTGGGAATTGCGGCCCTGGGCAGAGCAATTTTCCTGCCCAAAGCAGAAAAGGTCCACAAGAGCATTCTGGACTGAAAAGGAGATCGTTATGGAACGGAATTTTGCTCAGATCGCATTTTTGATCTACGCCGTTTTGCTGACACGTACCGCCCACCGCGCTTTGTCCCTCCTTTTGTCGAAAAAAATCGGAAAAAGGGGCGTGCAGCGCCGCCTAGCAGGGCTGTATCACGCCGCCACCCTGGATCGGGTGAAAGAATTTACCCCTCCCGCCCTTTGGTATATCAATGCCGTGACCGTAGGCCTTTTGGCGGTAGCTGCGGCATTCCATCTCATTTTCGGTTGGTTTGATGCTCTGGCAACCCTGGGGAAGATACTAAACTCCCTGATGCTTCTTGCCGCCGCGTTTTTCGCTACCCTGGCATCTCTCCTCTCCAATGTTCTCCGCTACGGGGAAATGTTCTTCCTTTATAAGAAGAACGAGGACGAAACCTCTCTGCAGGCGTTTTCTTCTTCCGCGTTGGATGCCGTGATGTACATCGTCCTTCCCATTTTAATGATTGTCTGCAATTTTACGGCAATATAGAAAAAAGCACCCTTCGGGGTGCTTTTTTTGGTGAAGAGAGAAAAGGTAGTCTCCCTCCGGGAGGGAGGTGCCGAGGAACGAGGCGGAAGGAGCCCGCGCAACCTTATGATTTTTACATAGTGAGGATATGGCGTACAGACCTTGTGTTTTGTGCGTTGTATTCTCGCTTTCTTCTAACTTTTTCCTCTCGCAGGCTCCTTCCACCGCAAAGCGGTCCCCCTTCCTCTCGGAGGACGGCTCAGGAGGTAGCCTTTCCATTGGAAAGGCAGTTTTTGTTCCTTATATCCCCTATTCGGAAAGTTTTTCGGGGTGCGGGGCGGTTTTTTCAAAAAAGCCCCGCAAAAGGGTACGAACTTAAACGAAGATCTGCTCCTTTAAAAGCTCCAGGGCGCGGTGGTAACTGCCCACTTCATCCATAAGTCCTGTGGCGACAGCTTCCTCGGCGCCGAGAATGGTGCCGATATCCGTTGCCATATCGTGGCGGCCCTGCATCAATTCCCCAAGCTTATCCGATGAAATGCGGGAGTGTCCCACCACAAAATCCAGAATTCTCTCCTGCATTCTCCGCAAATATTCAAAGCTCTGGGGCGCGCCGAGAATGAGCCCGTTTACGCGAACGGGGTGTACCGTCATGGTAGCGCTTGGGGCAATGATACTCTTCTTCGCCGCCACCGCCAAGGGAATTCCGATGGAGTGACCGCCGCCCAGCACCAGAGAAACGGTAGGCTTTTTCATTCCTGCGATCATTTCCGCCATGGCAAGGCCTGCCTCCACGTCACCGCCAACGGTATTGATGAGGAAAAGAACCCCTTTGATCTCCGGATCCCCCTCTGCCAGCACCAGCTGAGGAACGAAATGCTCAAATCGGGTGGCTTTCGCAGGGGGCGGCAAGGTGGCGTGCCCCTCGATCTGCCCTGCAATGAGAAGCGTCTGCACGCCACCCATCACCACTTTGCCGAATTCTTGTATGGCTGCCCCGCTTTCCGACAGGCACAGCTCTTTTTCGTTGTCCATAGAACCCTCCTTGTTTGTATGTATGAGGCAGCCTTTTGTACCAAAAGGTCTTTTTATCTTCCCCACTCGAAAAGTCCCTCGTTTGTAAAATTTACAAAAAGGCTATTCCTATTGTCGGCAACTGTGGTATAATTCATTCATACGAAAGGAGTATTCCTTATGAAAAAAGCAATTTTTCTTGTTCTCCTTCTCCTGGTTTCCCTGATGCCTATCGGCTGCGGGGAAGAAGATCAAAACGAAAAAACCAAAGAATTGGAATTTACCCCGCTTTTGCAAATTGCCACAGACGAAGGCGCCGCGAAAAACGCCCGACTTTTCTATCTGGAGCAGTCCCTGGGCGTTCTCTATATCCACCCCGACGGCGAAGGCTTTTCCGCAGGCTTCGTGTCACCTCACCGCAGTATTTCCGCAGAGAGGATCCTGAAAGGCGAGGGGAATATCAAAAATATCTCCGTTTGTGAAGAAGCCAAAGACCGCATTTTTGTTCTGACGGAAAAAGGCGCCTATACCCTCATTCTGGACGGCGTCACCGCCGATAGCAGCTTTACCCCCTATCCCGAAAAGGCAGCTGCGGAATCCTACGGCTTTTTCGATGAATTGACCGTCTGTGCCGAAGCTGAGGAGCTTCTTCTCCTCGTCCCGGTGAATATGTCGGAAATCTACGTCCTCGCCCAGAAAAAACTCCTGCCCGATTTTGATTTTGTCCTCAGCGTGTCGGATCAAGGCAAAAAAATATGGTATACCCGTTCCGCCGACGGAGAAAATCTTGGTATCGCCTTTTTTGAATACGGAAAAAACACCCCTCTGGGCAACGAAAACTTCGGCTTTGATTCCGCAAAAGCCGTTGGCGAAGGCAAAATCCTCTTTACCCGCAAGCTGGAAGACGGCGGTTGCCTGTATCTCTATCGCGATCTGGAAGGCGGCACCGCAGCATCCGTCACCGCCGAGTTTTGCTACGATGAAATCACCGCCACCGCCGATGGCAGCGTTTTCGCAGGAGTGAAAGCGGAAGACGGCAAAGGCTACGTGGATATTTTCGACGGCAAAAGCGGCAAAAAGGAAGCCACCCTTCCCTTGGAATTCGGTACTCCCGTAGCCACCCTCGCCTTGCAAAGTGACGGCGGAAAGCTTTTCCTTTTGGTAGGCAGCGGCGAAGAAATGATCCTCGGCGAAGTAAACTTGTAAAAAAGAGCCTTCGGGCTCTTTTTTTCGTGAAGAGCGAAGAGAAAAGCCTCCCTCCGGGAGGGAGGTGCCGAGGAACGAGGCGGAAGGAGCCCGCGCAACCTTGTGGTTTTTACATAGTGAGGATATGGCGTACAGACTTCGTGTTTTGTGCGTGATATCCTCACTTTCTTCTAACTTTTTCCTCTCGCAGGCTCCTTCCACCGCAAAGCGGTCCCCCTTCCTCTCGGAGGACGGCTTGCTGCTTCCCTTTATTTGTGCTAAAATGGGCTTGAGGTGAAACAAATGTCATTAAAATACAAAGAAAAGAATATTCCTCTTGCACAAGCATTGCGAAAAAACGCGACACCGCAAGAAAATCACCTTTGGTATGATTTTTTATGCAATTATGAAATTCGCTTTCAAAGACAAAAAGCTATTGACAGTTTTATAGCAGATTTTTATTGTCACCAAGCAAAACTTGTTATAGAAATTGACGGTTCTCAGCACGGCACCGAGGAAGGCGCGAAAAAAGACGAATTCAGAACCGAAATTCTGGAAGGCTATGACCTAAAAGTGATCCGCTTTACAAACCGACAAATCAACACCAAATTCAGAGCCGTGTGTGAGTATATTGATTCTGTTGTAAAAAGTTCCCTTGCTTAAAAGCCTCCCTCCGGGAGGGAGGTGCCGAGGAACGAGGCGGAAGGAGCCCGCGCAAATTGCAGTTTTTACATAGTGAGGATATGGCGTACAGACCTTGTGTTTTGTGCGTGATATCCTCGTTTTCTTCTAGCTTTTTCCTCTCGCAGGCTCCTCCAGTCGCCTACGGCGCCAGCCCCCTCTCGGAAGGGGCCTTATTTGCCTCCCTCCGGGAGGGAGGTGCCGAGGAACGAGGCGGAAGGAGCCCGCGCAAATTGTGGTTTTTACATAGTGAGGATATG
>JAZSDQ010000009.1:0-11477 GCA_045531235.1 Eubacteriales bacterium | reverse complement strand
GCGGTTATGATATTATTGCCGAGCGCGGTTTATATTCATATGCCGTCGGACGTGATGGCCAGGGGCAACACAAATATGATCCTTCCGATTACTGCGGTGAAACGCCGTGGGCAGAATTTTTCAAGGAATACATAGAAAATGCTAAACTTCCGGTCAATACTTTAGGATACAAAGTTTTTGATAAAATTGATGTTTCAGTTATAGAGACTAACGAAGAAAAACAAAATGTTTTCTTTATCAAAGCTGCTCGAGGAGCAGCTGCAAAAGGAGTACTCGTGGCAGCTGATTTTTTAGGCGCTGAGATCCCGGATACCTGGGTATTTGAAGATTCCCTTACCGCCATTGAAACTGCTGTAAAGATCGGTATGCCTACCGTAGGAATTTACGATAAATACAATTACGGTCAGGACAGGATCCAAGAAATTGCAACGGAGTATATTGATTCCGAAGAATCGCTTTTGAAACTGATAAAATAAACGAAAGAAGGAGAAAAGAAAATGCTTCCCGCACCGCAAACCTATTCTATTTATCCATCGGTCATTCCCGCCGATAAGGTAGCGGCTATGACCATCGTTTCCAACGAAAGGACCTTCTTCTTTCAGGACGGAATGGAGTATCAGGTCAAAGTCATCGCGGTCAATTCCGATGAAGATTACTATGCTCCCAAAAATTATAAGCTGTACGACGTTGCAGCTCACGATGGTGTGCTTTCTTTTGAGCATTTCTTTGAAGGAGAACAGGAGCATACCATCCTTCTTATGACGGAAAAAAAGACGGTTCAGATCTTTTCCGTGTATTCTCTCTTTGAGGATCTTTACAATCTCAAGCCTCTGAAGGGCGATCTTCACTCTCACAGCTTCCGTTCCGACGGCACGAGAGATCCCGCCGCGCTGTTTGGCCACTTCCGTGAATACGGATATGATTTCGCCGCTCTTACCGATCACAACCGCTACTATCCCGGAGGAGAGTATGACGAAGTGTTTGAAGGGGTAAACACGGGAATCACCCGCGTTTTCGGTGAAGAGATCCACTGCCCGGGAAGCGTCGTTCACGTCGTTCACGTCGGCGGCAAAGAAAGCGTAGCGCAAAAATACATCAAGTCCAGAGAGCAGTATGACGCTGACGTTCTTGAATACCTGAAAAAAGTTCCCGAAAAGATTCCCGAAAAGTATAAGAGCCGCTATGCAAAGGCAATGTGGCTCTGCGATGCCGTTCACAAGGCAGGCGGCCTTGCCATATTTGCGCATCCGTATTGGCGGCCAAACGCATCAAAAACACATAACGTTTGCGATGAATTGGCAAAGATCCTGCTGATGAGCGGAATGTTTGACGCATACGAGCTTGTCGGTTTCATGGGACAGGTAGGTATCAACCGTTCCATCGCCCTTTGGTCGGAACTAAGAGCCGAAGGCCTCAAGATTCCCGTTGTCGGTTCCAGCGATGAGCACGCCCTGGCGGCAACCACCTTCAATCACTGCTTCACAATTTGTTTTGCAAAAGAAAACACAAACGATGCGATCATCTCTGCCGTAAAAAACGGAATGAGCGTTGCGGTAGAAGCCACAGGCGAAGGCTATGAAAGAGAAAACCGTTGCTACGGCAGTCTACGCCTTGTTTCTTACGGGCAGTTTTTACTAAACAATTATTTTCCGAAAATGCAGCGCCTTGGCGAAGGACTCGGTGTTACCATGAGAGAATACTGTATGGAAGATGCCGATGCCTCTTTGATAGAAGCGCAAGCTGCTCTTCTTGAGAAATTCTCCCTTCGTTTCTTCGGTAAAAAAGCGCCTGTGATTCCTACTGAGACTATGTTGGCATTTGAAAACAAATGGAGGGAAATCCAGATTACCCAAGGTCCTCCCACAAGAGGAAGCAAGACTGACGGCAATCCTGTGAAGAGCTTGATCTGAATGGGATAACATCGGAAAAACGACAGTTTGTTTTTCCGATAAAGAACAATCTTCATCTTCGCAAAAAAACGATCACACCTTGATTTTCCTTTTGTGTTTTGTTAGAATACCCTTGAATAGCGCATTTTCCAGAAATTGCAACTTATTATTACAAAAATCTTTGGAGGGAGAAAAATGGCAAGTATTAAAATCGGTTGGGCGGAAGTGAGCATTACGCCCGAAAAGAAAATTTCTTTGGCAGGTCAGTTTGCCGAACGCATTTCCGAATATGTAGAAAAGGAATTGACTGCCACCGCCATGGCCGTGGAATCAGACGGTGAACAAATGGTCATGGTCAGCACCGATCTTGTAGGCGTTTCCTATAACCTGGTTCAACTGATACGGGAAAAACTTCGCGGAAACACAGTCGGTCTTGATCCCGAAAAAGTGATCCTTTCCGCCATTCATACCCATACGGGGCCCGTTTATCCCAGAGGTCAGTATATCAGCCTTATGAGCGGTCTGAAAGGAGGCTTTCGTTCTCTTCTGGAGCCCATGCTCCGCCCCGGTCAGAAATACGTAGAAAAAGCAAATGTCAGCCAAAATCCCGATATTTGCACCGGCGAGGAAATTCTCGAACTGCTCGTTGAGCGTATCACGAAGGTGGTTTTGGACGCTTGGACAAATCGCGCCGAAGGCTCCTTTGTCAATGCATTCGGCAGAGCTGTAGTCGGCCTTTGCCGCAGAGCTTGCTATAACGACGGAAGCGCGCAAATGTGGGGAGACACGGATTCCGCTGTGTTCACCGCACTAGAAGCAGGCAGTGACTCCGGCATTGAAATGATGTTCGTATTCGACGAAGAAAAGAAGCTGAAAGGCATCGTAGCAAACCTTGCTTGCCCCGCTCAGTGCGTGCAGCACCGTCTCTTCGTATCTCCCGACTTCTGGGGCGAAGTGAAAGTGCTTCTCCGCGAAAGATTCGGTGAGGACCTCTTCCTTTTGCCGCTCTGCTCGGCAGCAGGCGATCAGTGTCCCGTTGACCTCATCCGCTTTGTCAACCCTGAAAGCCCCATTAACGACCCCAACTGCGAGAGAGAAAATCCCTTGAAGAGAAAAGCCGATCCCTCTATGTTTGATCTTGCAGGCATGAAGAAGACGGGCAAACGAATCGCCCGAGAGATCATTGACATTTACGAAGAAGGGCTGGACGAAGCACAGGCTGACATTCCTTTCGAACACCGCGTTCACACGATGATGCTCCCCGTCCGTCGAACCACCCTCTCAGAGATCACTGTAGCAAAGAAAGCCATCCGGGAATATTTGAATGCGAAAACCGGCGATGTGGATTACAACGACGCCGCAAGACTTCAGGTGCATCTCGGCATCTTGAGACGCGCGCAGCTTCAGGAGATCTTTAACACCGTACCCATTGAAGTTCACATCATCCGTCTCGGCTCCGTTGCCATTGCCACTAACCCCTTTGAGCTCTTCCTGGACTACGGCAACCAGATCAAAGCACGCAGCCGCGCCGAACAGAC
The DNA here is from genome assembly GCA_045531235.1 of Eubacteriales bacterium. GTDB lineage: Bacteria > Bacillota > Clostridia > Oscillospirales > SIG627 > RGIG5579. The sequence continues at coordinate 8,050 of JAZSDQ010000009.1, read as the reverse complement.
TTTCCTCGTTCAGCTCGCTTGCGGCACCGAAGGCTATCTGCCCACGGAAAAGGCGGAAAAAGGCGGTCATTACAGTGCCTTTATCTCCTCCGGCACGGTGGGTCACGAGGGCGGCGATCAGTTGGTTCGCGAAACCCTTCAGAGCATCAACGAGCTCTTCCCCAGATAAATCATGGACAAAAAAGCAGGTCGTTTGACCTGCTTTTTTTATTCTGTTCAAAAAAGCGCTTCCCCTCTTGATTTTCCTCTGTTCTTTTGTTAAAATGCAAATAATATAACAAAATGAAGGATTTGGCGAAAAAACCGAATCAAAAAGGAGAAAAAATGTTTTCCACCATCACCCCGGAACAGGCAGGTATTTCATCTGCTTATGTAAAGCAGTTCATTGAAACTTTAAATCGCAGAAGTCTTGCCACCCACAGCGTTCTTATGCTTCGCGGAAACAGCATTTTTGCAGAGTATTATTGGCATCCGTTTACCAAAGACAGTCTGCACAGAATGTACTCGCAGACCAAAAGTTATGTTTCCGTTGCCATCGGACTTCTGGAGGAAGACGGCCTTTTGAATCTGGATGACCGCATTGCCGATCATTTTCCCGAAAAGATCGATTCCCCCCTTTCAGAGAATATGGCAAATCTTACCATTCGTGAGATGCTTACCATGTCCACCTCCAAAAAAACGCCCCGTTGGTTTACGGATACGGACCCCGACCGCACCCATTTGTATCTGAACCGCACCGACAGTTCCTTGCCTACGGGCATGCGCTACCGCTACGACAGCGCAGGAAGCCAGGTCATGTCTTCCCTGGTGGAAAAGCTTTCGGGAAAGAGCCTGTTTGACTTTTTAAACGAACGCATCTTCCGTCACATCGGCGCCTTTGAAAGGGCTACCATATTAAAAGCGCCCAACGGTGACAGCTGGGGTGACTCCGCCATGATCTGCACCACAAGAGATATGGCCGCCTTTGCCCGCTTCGTTATGAACTACGGCACCTGGAACGGCAAACGACTGATGAATGAAAGCTATTTAAAGACCGCCACCAGCCGCATCGTGGACAATCAGATCACCGCCTTTGACAGCTACTATACCCAAGGCTACGGCTACCAATTCTGGCGCTTACCCGAAAATGGATTTTCCTTCCGCGGTATGGGCTGTCAGTACAGCGTGTGCCTGCCCGATAAGGACCTTGTTTTCATCATTACCAGTGACAATCAGGGGTTGGACGGCGCAGCAGACATCATTCTCTCCGCATTTTACGAGATCATTGTAGATCATCTGGAAGAAAAGCCTCTCCCCAAAGATGAAAAGGCGCAAAAAGAAGCAGAAGCTTTGGGAGAAACCCTTTCTCTGACTGCCATTCACGGAATTCCCTCTCCCGATTTCCAAAAAGAGCTTTCCGGCCAAGAATATATTTGCGAAGAAAATCCTGCAGGCATCACCGAATTTTCCTTTACGTTCGGAGAAAACGGCGAAGGCGTCCTTACCTACACCAACGCTCAAGGCAAAAAAGAGCTTCCTTTCGGTCTTGAAAAGAACGTTTTCTGCAAATTTCCGCAATTTGGCTACTCCAACGATTACGGACGCGTTCCCACTACCGACGGTTTCCTTTACGACTGCGCATCCTCCGCAGCTTGGCGTGAAGAAAAGAAGATCCTTTTGCGGGTGCAGATCATTGACCGCTACTTCGGTCAGCTTTTTGCCACCTTTTCCTTTAAAAAGGATGGCATTGCCACTGTCACTTTGTGGAAAAAAGCAGAAGCTTTTCTGGAAGAATACCAAGGCGAATTTGCCGCAAAGAGAAAATAAGAGAATACAAAAGAAGCAAGCTCGGCTTGCTTCTTTTTTTGTTAAAAACAAAGTTTTGGGAAAAACTGATTTCAGGAACCTTTACCAACTTTTTCTTTTCCCTGTTTGGTATTGCCAAAAATGACTTTTTATGCTATAATGCTACAACAAATAACAAAAATCAATTACAGTTGACATATAGACGAGGTAGTAATATGAAAATACCTTTTTCTCCCCCCGATATTACCGAAAGCGAAGTACAAGAGGTAGCCGCCGCCCTTCGCAGCGGCTGGATCACCACCGGCCCCCGTACCAAGGAACTGGAAAAGCAGGTTGCCGAATACTGCGGCGCTGCAAGATGCGTTTGTCTGAACTCTCAGACCGCATGCTCGGAAATGGCGCTGCGCGCTTTGGGCATCGGCGCGGGAGATGAGGTCATCACCTCGGCCTATACCTATACAGCCTCCGCTTCCGTCATTGATCACGTAGGCGCAAAGATCGTCCTTATGGATACCAAGGAAGGCTCTTTTGAAATGGACTACGACCGACTGGAAGAAGCCATCACCGAAAAGACCAAAGTCATTATCCCCGTAGATCTTGGCGGTGTTCCCTGCGATTACGATAGAATTTTCGCCGCAGTGGAACGGAAAAAGGCTCTTTTTTCTCCCAACAATGAATTGCAGGAGAAGATCGGACGTGTCGTTGTCCTTGCAGATACCGCCCATTCTCTCGGCGCTTCCTATCACGGCAAAAAGACAGGCTCCGTAGCAGACTTTTCCGCTTTTTCCTTCCACGCCGTAAAGAACCTTACCACGGCAGAAGGCGGTGCACTCACCTGGAGAAAGATCGAAGGTGTAGACGATGACGAAATCTACCGCAAATTCCAGCTCCTCAGCCTTCACGGTCAGTCCAAGGATGCCCTTGCAAAAACAAAATTGGGCGCTTGGGAATATGATATCGTCGGACCTTGGTTCAAGTGCAATATGACCGATATTGCCGCCGCCATGGGTCTTGCGCAGATGAAGCGTTACCCCGATATGCTCCGCCGCAGAAAAGAGATCGTGGAAAAATTTGACGCCGCATTCCGTCCTTTGGGAATTCAAACGCTGAATCACTACAGCGAAGACCGCACTTCCTCGGGACACCTTTACCTTACCCGTATCCCAGGCATCACTTACGAACAAAGAGGCGAGATCATTGAAAAAATGGCAGAGATGGATATTGCCTGCAACGTTCACTATAAGCCCCTGCCTCTCCACACCGCATATAAAAATTTAGGCTTTGATATCAAGGATTTCCCCAACGCCTACAAGCAATTTGAAAATGAAATTTCCCTCCCCCTGCACACAAAGCTCAGCGACGAGGAAGTTGACTATATCATCGAAAACTTTGTGAGAATCGTAAAAGCGTATTTATAATAAAAATAAGCCGTGAAATTCACGGCTTATTTTTGTATTTTCGGGTTATCGGTACGTTCCAAAAGATAATCTACGGAAACATCAAAATAATCAGCAATACGGATTAGCTCCTTAATTCCCGGTTCCCTCTCCCCGGTTTCGTAGCGACTGATCGTATTTTGATTGGTGTTTAGATCCATTGCCAATTTCAGTTGGGAAATGCCTTTTGATTTTCGGATCTCTTTCAATCGCATAAAATCACCTCTTGACACAATTATCCCACAATGGTATAATCGAAATATCCCGATTCGGGATATTATCTTTTTTATTTTTGAGGAGAAAAGCAATGAAATTTTGTGAAAAATGCGGAAAAGAGATTATGGAGGAAGCCGTCGTTTGTCCTGGATGCGGCTGCGCTGTAGAATCTGTTAAAGAAAAGAAGAAAAAGAAACCCCTTCATAAAAAATGGTGGTTTTGGTCTTTGATCGTATTTATCATCATAGGTATCGCAGCAGGAGGATCTTCAAACGGAGATATCCCTTCCACTTCTGAGGATAACAATGCAAAAAACGAGACACCTTCTGTACCGGAAGAATTTGCACAGCCTTGTCCCGTTACCGCAGAAGCATCTGTTTCAGACAACTCTATTAACTATCCCGTGCTAAACTTAAATATCAAGAACAACACGGATAAACAAATCTCAGCCATTCAAATTTATTTTTATCCCAAAGATGTTTACGGAGAACCTGTTAATACCGTTTTAACAGCTAACAAGCTATACAGCGACAATACGATTGAATCCGGTGAAACATGTTCCAAGCAATGGCAATTACTGGACCAAAAGATAAAATCCGGCGATGTTTACATTTACAGCGTATATTTTTCCGATGGCAGTGAATGGGGAAACAAAGATGCTTCTGACGCAACCATAAAAAAACACGGACTGAAACTGATCGCCGAAAGCTGAATTGAAACTTATAATTATATATAAAAAATAAGCCGTGAAATTCACGGCTTATTTTTTAACGGTTTCGGCTCATTTACAAGACCGATGACGTAGTCAGAGGAAATGTTGTAATACCGGCAAAGTTTTGCCAGATCTTCAATCTTAAGCTCTGCTCTGCCCGATTCAATGTGACTGTAGCCTTGCTGAGATTTTTGAAGAAGTTTTCCCACCTCCGCCTGCGTCAAATCGCGATCCTCCCGAAGATCTCGGATCCTCGTTCTGTAGTCCATTTTTCCACCTCATACAATAGTATGTGTCCATTGTAGTCACTCAAATATTGAGTATTGACAAATACTCAAACATTGAGTAAAATGTTCCTTATCGACAAAGGTTGATCGTTCGCTTTGAGGAAGACCGCGTCGGGCTTCAACTTCTTAAGTCAATTACAAAACAAACGAAAGTTAATTACTTCTGCACGTGGCTTCGGTTACACACACTTTTTACTGGGAGGAATTTTAAACATGAAGAAAATTTTAGTACTACTTTTAGCATTAACCCTTGCTTGCGGCTTTTCGGCTTGTAAGAAAGAAATCATCTCGCCTGACAAGAATACGAACACATCGAGTACAACGACCGAAAAAGATCAAACTACCCATGCACATTCTTTTTCCGTTGCTACTTGTACAGAGGCAAAAAAATGTTCCTGCGGAGCAACAGAAGGCTCCGCTTTGGGGCATAACTGGAAAGATGCAACCTGCACCGCACCAAAAACCTGTTCGGTTTGTAATTTGACAGAGGGCAAAGCGTTGAATCATAATTTTTCCGTTGCTACTTGTACAGAAGCAAAAAAGTGTTCCTGCGGAGCAACGGAAGGCTCCGCTTTGGGGCACAAATGGAAAGATGCAACCTGCACCTCACCAAAAACTTGTTCGGTTTGTAATTTAACTGAGGGTAAAGTGTTAAATCACAATTATAAAGACGGTTTTTGTATTACCTGCAAAGTGCAGGATCCCGATGCTACAAACCCGTTAAAATCGCTTAATACAAGCAACAATTATTATTATATTTTGGAAGCCAATGGCGATGAATTGCATGCAAATATTTTTCAATTTGTAGATCACAACTCAAATAAAGAGTTATGGTTTCACTCCTTATACTTTACCAGTAATGCAACAACAGATTTAATTTTAAACTCTAAGTTCACCATCACACACAATGAAAAAAAATACTATGAAGTTGGCGGCAATGGCCTGTTTTATAATTACGAACTTACAGACAAAGAAATTCTTCTTAGCAATGGATACGATAAAATCTCGTTGGCTCTTAATGCAAGCGGAACATTGACGGTAGTAAATGCATTAGGAGAGTGCAAAGATGAATATGGAGTAGTAGAAAACTGCGTGTTCTCAAAATTAACGTAAATATACGAACGAACTAAGAAAACTCCTTTCTGTATGGATCTTCAATGCAACAAAAAAGGCAGAGCAAATTGCTCTGCCTTTTTTGTTTTAGTTTTCGTTTTTTTCCGGTTTTGGCATCAGGTACATTTCCTCGGCGGCAAGGCGGGCCTTTGTCACGGAAACGTCGCCCTTGGGGAAACAATAATACAGTCTTTCCTTATTTCCGATGCCGATCATATCCCCTATTTCATACCAGAAGAAATCGGAATTAAGGCTGTAGGAAGAATAGGGATCCTGATGATAGGAAAAGCTGCCGTCGGAAGAACTTAAATGGAAGCCGTAGCGATCGTGGCGAAGCCTTCCCTCGCCCAATTTGTAAAGCGCCTTATGGTCGCAGATCACTGCAATATCCACGGGGGTATCCAGCAGATACTCGCCGTTTTCCAATTCACGGCGAACGCACTCTCTTTGCCAACGATACCATCGGGGAATGTGGGAAAACTCCGTTTTTCCCTGCAAAGCGGTAAGGGTACCGTAGCGCCCCATTTCATAGGTCTTTCCGCAAGCACTGCAGGAAAAGCGAATTCCCTCTCCTCGCATTTTCCCTTCCGCGCCGCAAGCAGGGCAGCGGTAAAGCACTCTTTCCAGTCCCGTGGCGCGAAACGGGGCGGATACTTCGATCTTTTCTTCCAGTTGCTGACGGAAGTGGTCAAAGGAAAAGGCTTCGTCAAGGACGGAGTCAAGCTCCTCAACGGATTTTTCGCGAATCTCTTCGGGAGTCAGAAGGCAGGAAATATCTGCTTTTACCCGCACCTTTCTCAGGCGCAGTCCGTTGTACAAAGGATCTCTTAAAAAGCCACCGGCATCACTGCGGATCATCAGAACGGGAACGCCCAGCCTTTTGAAAAGACCTCCCAATCCTCGGGGAAGGGTGGTGGCGGTGCCGTCAAAGCTATAGCCTGCCTCGGGATACATCAATACGCTGCGCTTCTCTTTTTTGATAATGCGCATCATATCCATCACAAGGCTGACGTCGGTAACGAATTTTTGCGTGGCAATACAGCCAATGCTCTGCATCAGCCATTTTTTTCCGATAAAGGTATCGGTGGTGCTGACGATATTGTATTTTAAAGGAAAAAGGATCCTCGAGGCGATCTTCAGATCAAGAAACGAGGAATGATTCATCAGAATAAGATACGGTCCATCGCCTATGTTTTCCATACGGGTACGGGTAAAGGAAAAACGGGTGGCAAACAGATCGGGAATGGCGAGAATACGAATGAGAAGCTGTAAAAGGAACCAGGGCTTCTTCGGGCGGATCTTAGGCAGGGGCGGCATTTTTTCAAGCTGTTCCCAGGTCAAAGGTTTGGTTTTGATCTTCATACGATCCTCCAAAATGTATTTATCCTCCTCATTTTATCATAAAGGATAAGCCTTGGCAAGAAAAAAAGCGGCGACAAATTTTTCCGCCTCTTGACTTTTTTCCCCTTTGCCGTGATAATAGAGAGGATTGAAAAATATAAGGAATGTATTTATGGATTATATCGTTCTGGATCTGGAGTGGAATCAGCCCAGATACTATCGGGAAACCGTGGAAAAGCCCGTTCATCTGGTAGGAGAGATCGTACAGATCGGCGCCGTCAGGCTTCATCGGAAGCTTGGCAAGAAAAAAGAACTCCGACTTCTTGTAAAACCTCAATATTATAAAAAGATGCACGGCAAGGTGTCCCGCATTACCGGTCTTAAGAATGAAGATCTGGAAAAGGGTCTCAGCTTTCCCGAAGCCTTCCGTGAGCTTTGCCGCTTCTGCGGAAAAGATTTCGTATTTCTCACCTGGGGGCCCGATGATATCCCCATGCTGAGAGACAACCTGGCGCTCTTTTCTCTGGATGAAGACTGGATCCCCGATTTTTATGATCTGCAGGTCTTTTTTGCCCATCAGATCGCCAAAGAAAAAAGGCAGTTCGCCTTGGAAGATGCCATTGAAATGCTTGGGGAAAAGCCTTTTCAGGCGCACGACGCTTTGTGTGATGCCAGAAGCACCGCCGTGGTATGCCGCCATCTGGATCTGAAACAAGGCATCAAGGAATACCCCCTTCTGGCAGGAGATATTACCGTGCGCCCCTTGGAAAGCTGTGAGATCGGCATTAGTTTTGAAAACCGTGGAGAAGCGTTGAGAGAGCTCGGCTCCTCACCCTTCGCCTGTCCCAACTGCTCCGGCTTTATCACGCCCGAAGCGCCCATTCCTCAGAATGCCAACAAATATCTTTCCCTTGCCCGCTGTTCCGACGGGGAGGATTTTCTCGTTCGTTTCCGCCTGTATCGCTCGGGACGGAAGATCCGCGCCACGCGGGAAGTCTTTCCCATGGACGAAAACCTTGCCCGATTTTACGAAGATCGCTGGGAGCATTACCGTCTGCAAAAGAAAGCCATGCGGGAAAAAGAACATCAAAAAAGACTACGCCGTCGGCAAAATGCCGCCGCTGTCAAATAAAAAAAGCAGTCCGATCGGACTGCTTTTT
>JAZSDQ010000031.1:0-6839 GCA_045531235.1 Eubacteriales bacterium | reverse complement strand
CTTTGTTTTTCTTCAGTCGTTCAATGATAAAGTTCAGATGATCTCTGCCTTTTGTGCCTACCGTCATAGAAAGAAGGCTCATTCCTTCCGCGGCGGATTGGGTGCTGATGGCGGAAATGGGCACTCTCATATCGGCAAGCGCCGTGGAAATGGCAGCCATGACACCGATATTGTCCACCACCAAAATGCTGAGGACTGCCTGATAAGAGGCGTTTTGCGTTTCCGTAGCATTCCGGGACCAATAGGCGCTGACCCAGCGGTCCTTTTCGGGACCCTTCAACCCCTCAATGGCGTGACTGCAGCCGTATTTGTGCACGGAAACACCGTAGCCACGGGTAATATAACCGATGATCTCATCTCCGGGCAGGGGAGAACAGCACTTTGCAAATTTTACCTGGCAGTTTTCCAGGCCTTCAATGATAACCCCGGATTTTGACTTCTTCTGTTCTTTCTTTTCCGTGGTGTTCTGGGTTACTTCCAGGGTAACGGGTGTCTTATCGGCAAAGTTCCGTTCAAATTCGTCGCGGATCTTTACGTGGATCTTTGTCAGCGCGATACCGCCATAGCCGATGGAGTTATACAGATCGTCAAGGCTTCCCAGACCGTGTCTTTGGGCAATGGCCTCCATAATGCGATCTTTCACGTCATCTTTCAAGCCCTTGCGGATCTTGTCAAATTCCTTATCCACCTCGGCACGTGCAAGCTGAATATTTTCTTCTCGCTTTTCTTTTTTATACCAACCGCGGATCTTATTTTTGGCTTCTCCGCTTTTTACTACCTTCAGCCAGTCGCGGCTGGGGCCCTTGGAAGCGGAAGAAGTGAGAACTTCAATGATTTGCCCCGTTTTCAAAACCGTAGTAATGGGGGCGATGGCGCCGTTGATCTTGATGCCCACCATTTTATTTCCCACACCGGAGTGAATGGCATAGGCAAAGTCAATGCCGCAGGAGCCCGCTGGCAGTGTCACCACGTCACCCTTGGGAGTGAATACGAAGATCTCGTCTTCAAACATATCAATTTTCAAGGGTGTTAAATATTCATCGGAGTCCAGAGACTTCTGTTCACTTTCCAGAAGCATGTGGATCCATTCCAGCTTTTTGTCAAGGTTTTCACGGCTTTTGGCGCCGCTCTTGTATTTCCAATGGGCGGCAATACCGTATTCTGCGATCTGGTGCATCTCTGCCGTGCGGATCTGCACTTCAAAGGGCACGCCCGATCTGCCGATTACGGTGGTGTGAAGAGAACGGTAGTTATTGGGCTTGGGCGTGGAGATATAGTCTTTGAATCTTCCGGGCATGGAGTGGTACATTTCGTGGATCAGACCGAGCACCGTGTAGCAAGCAATTTCATTATCCACAATAACACGTACTGCGTAAAAATCGTAGATCTCTTCAAAGCTTTTATTGTTCTGGTACATCTTCCGATAAATGGAGTAGATGCTCTTTACTCTGCCCTTGATGGAAAAGGTCATATTCTGATCCTTGAGCTTTTCTTCCATTTCTGCCTTGATCTGCTCAATGAAACCGATGTTTTCACCGTATTTGGTTTCCACCCAGTTTTTTACTTCTTCATAGCCGATGGGGTCAAGGTACTGAAGCGCCAAGGATTCCAGTTCCTGCTTGATTCTCTGAATACCGAGTCTGTGAGCAAGCGGCGCATACACGTGCATGGTTTCCAGTGCGATCATACGCTGCTTTTCCTCCAGATGGGAAGAAAGGGTGCGCATATTATGAAGTCTGTCACAGAGCTTAATGAGGATTACGCGAATATCGCGGCTCATGGCGAGGAACATCTTTCTCAGGTTTTCAATATGCTCTTCTTCCTTGTCTTCAAAGGGAATAGCAACAAGCTTTGTCAAGCCGTCTACCAGAATCATAACGTCCGTTCCGAAGCTGTCTTCAATATCGTCAAGGCATTCTCCGGGACAGTCTTCCACAATGTCGTGAAGAAGGGCGGCGCAAATGGCGTCGGTATCCAGATTCAATTCTGCGCAGATTTCCGCAACGGAAAGAGGGTGATAGATATACTCCTCACCGGATTTGCGAAATTGTCCGCGGTGCGCTTCTTCCGCATAGTCAAAAGCGCGCTGGATCTTCTCTTTATCATATTTTGCTGTGCTTTCATCTAAAATGGAAAACAGTGTTCGGGTATCGGCGGGCATAAGCTGTCCTTTCTTCAACGAGTAGATATAATAATCCTAGTATAATACTATATTATAATATACTCTCGCGGGAAAAACAAGGGGAAAAAGAAAAAAGCCAAGCTCTGCTTGGCTTTTTCGTTATTTGCTATTTTCTCTCATTTTCTTTGCGATTTCTTCTCTTTCACGGCTGATCTTTTTCCAGGAAGGAATTTCTTTTAATATCTCGCTCAGTTTTTTCATTACCTCGGGGATATCAATGAGCTGAGGACAGTTTTTTGCGCAAAGGCCGCAACCGATACAAGCCGTGGGCTTTTTCTCCTCAGGCAAACATTCGATTCGCATGGAGGTGTTAAAGGTTTTTACCACCGAAAGCTCGTTGAATGCCGAAATGAGCATAGGAATATCCAGACCCATAGGGCAATCCTTTGCGCAGTAACGGCAAGAGGTACAAGGTACGGAATTTTTAATTTTCTCGGCAACGGCAAAAAGAGTTTCCGTTTCTTCGGCACAAAGAGGCTTTCTTTCCTCAAAATATCCTAAGTTTTCCTTAAGCTGAGAAAAATTTGACATACCGCTGAGGATCACGCCTACGCCGGGGATCTCCTGCAAAAATCGGAAGGCCTGTTCAATGGGAGAAACTGTGGGATTTTTTTCCGTAAGCAGCTTTTTTTCTTCCTCCTTTAAATTCACAAGCTTTCCTCCGCGGAGAGGCTCCATCACCCAAATGGGAAGGTTTCTTTCATTCAGAAGCTGTACTTTTGCGGCGGCGTTTTGCAAACTCCAGTCCAGATAATTGAGTTGGATCTGGCAAAATTCCATTTCCTTGCCAAAGCGATCCAGAAAAGCTTTCATAATGTCAAGACTTCCGTGGGTGGAAAAACCAAGGTGACGGATTCTTCCAAGTCTTTTCTGCTCAATAAAATACTCTACGATCTTCCATCTGGAATCAAAATACGTATGAATGGAATTCTCGTAAACGTTATGCAAAAGGTAAAAGTCAAAATACTCCACACCGCATTTCTTCAGCTGATCTTCAAAGACCTCTTTGGGATCGTAGCTTTCCTGAATCTGGTGTCCGGGGAATTTATCTGCCAGAAAATAGCTCTCTCTCGGATACTCCGAAAGGATCTTTCCCATCACCCTTTCCGATTCTCCGTCGTGATAAGGGTAGGCGGTGTCAAAATAATTGCAGCCATTTTCCATGGCGAAGGAGACCATTTTTCTTGTTTCTTCTTCGTCAATATCTCCTGCCTTTCCACCGGGGAGCAAAGGAAGGCGCATACAGCCAAAGCCGAGCAGGGGCAATGTCTTTTCTTGAAAATCAAAGCGGATCATAATATACCTCGCATTTTTTGTTACCCTTATTTTACCATAGCGAGAGGGAGATTTCAATAAGAAAAAGCGAAGCGTTTTTCCGATTTCTTCTTGTGTTTTCATAAAAAAACATCTATAATAAAATCAGAAAATATACGGGAGGTATCCTATGAATTTTACGGAACTTGCAAAAACAAGACAGTCTTGCCGTTCCTTTGATCCCAATCGCCCGGTAGAAAAGGAAAAACTGATGCAGATCCTCGAATCTGCCCGCCTTGCTCCCTCCGCTTGCAATGCCCAGCCGTATCACATCACCCTTTGCACGGGCGAATTGGCAAAAGAAGTGGAAAAGGCTACCCAGGGAATGGGAATGAACCGTTTTGCTACCGATGCCCCCGCGGTATTCGTTCTTTCGGAAATGCCTTATAATACCACGTCTGCTCTCGGCTCCAAAGTAAAGAAAAACGACTATCGTTCCATAGATATCGGTACCCTTTCCGCATATATTACTCTGGAAGCTACGGCGCAGGGGCTGAGCACCTGTATTCTCGGTTGGCTGGATGATGAAAAGATCCGTTCTCTTTGCGGTCTTTCTTCTGCGGTTCGCCTTGTGATCCCTGTAGGCTATGCCAGTGAGGGAGACCCTCTTCGTGAGAAAAAGCGTAAGTCCATGGAAGAGCTTGTCACTGTGATAGAATAAAGGAGAATGAAAATGAGAAAGAATTTCGGCGCAAAGCCTATGGTTTACCCCATGCCCGTTTTTATCATCGGAAGCTACGGTGAAAACGATATCCCCAATGCTATGAATGCCGCTTGGGGCGGCATCAGCGAAGAAGATGAAATTTCCATCTGTATCTCCCCTGAGCACAAGACCACTGAGAATGTTTTAAAGCGCGGCGCTTTTACCGTCAGCCCCGCCACTGAGGAGACCATTGCCGCTTCCGACTACGTGGGAATTGCCTCGGGAAATGATATTGCCCAAAAGCTCTCTGTATGCGGCTTTACTACGGAAAAATCAGAATTTGTGGACGCCCCCGTCATCAAAGAGCTTCCCATGACCTTGGAATGTGAATTAAAAAGCTATGATGAAAACACCTGCCGTCTGGTAGGACGGATCGTCAACGTTTCCGCAGAGGAATCCGTCTTGACCGGTGGCAAGATCGATCCCGAAAAGCTTCGTCCCATCAGCTACGATCCTTCTCTCCACGGCTATTATGCTCTGGGCAAAAAAGTGGGCAAGGCATTTTCTGACGGCAAGAAGTTTATAAAATAAGAGGTTGTTATGGAACTTGTACTTTTAACCGCCGTAGGCGTAGGCGGTGCGACGGTGTTTGGAGCTGCTCTCGGCTTTCTTTTTAAGACCGTCAGCCAAAAATTTCGTGATATTGTTCTTTCCTTTGCCGCAGGCGTTATGCTTGCCGCGGCGGTGGTGGGCCTTGTCCTTCCAAGCTTGGAATACGGTGGAAAGGCGCCGCTTCTTGTGACTACCGCAGGTATTTTTTGCGGTGCGATCTGTGTCAATCTTATTGATAAATTAACCCCTCACCTTCACCGCCTCGGCGGTGGAGAGCCGGAGGCGCATCCTACCAAGCAGAAAGAACTCAGCCGCGTTCTTCTTTTTGTGATGGCAATTGCCATTCACAATCTTCCGGAAGGAATTGCCGCAGGCGTCAGCTTCGGAACGGGAAACAGCGCGGAAGCTCTTACCGTAGCAGGCGGTATTGCGCTGCAAAACATTCCCGAAGGTATGGTGATTATCGGACCGATGATCTCCTCGGGTATTTCCAAGGGGCGCACCTTCTTCATCGCTTCCTGTACGGGTCTGATCGAGGTGGTAGGAACGCTTATCGGCTACTTTGCCGTCACCCTTTCCAACGCTGTTTTGCCCTTTGCTCTTGCCTTTGCAGGCGGCACGATGATCTACGTTATCAGTGATGAAATGATCCCTGAAACCCACACCCACGGCAGTCAGCGGGGCGCCACTTATGCCCTTCTTGCAGGCTTTTGCTTAATGCTTGCCTTTGATGTTCTGCTGGGAGGATAAAAAAAGCACCCTTTGGGGTGCTTTTTTTCTTGACAAATTCAGAAAATGCTTGTATAATAACAGCTGTTATAAAACACCTGTTATTAAATGGAGGAGCTATGCCGCCAAAAGCAAAGTATTCCAGGGAGGAGATCCTTTCCGTCGCCTTTGAAATGACGCGTAAACACGGCATCGAATTTATGAGCGCCCGCAGTCTTGCTGCAGAGCTTGGCGTTTCCACGGCGCCGATTTTCACTGCATTTCAAAGCATTGAAGAATTAAATCTTGCCATTGCGGAAAAAGCGAAGGAATGCTACGGCGCCTATCTTAAGGAAGGCATGAAAGAAATGCTTTGGTTTCGCGGAACGGGCCTTGCTTATGTTCGTTTTGCCAAAGAGGAGCCGAGGCTTTTCTCTCTCCTTTTTATGGGGGATGGAAACGGGGAAGAGCCCAGCCACTATTTTCCCAGTGACAAATATTCTTCCGATATTCTAAATCTTGTAATGGATCGATACGGAATGACCGAGGAAAAGGCGAAGAGCCTGTTCAACCACCTTTCCGTGTATGCTCACGGCCTTGCAAGCTTATTTGCAAGAGGAAGATGTGTTTTTACCATGGAAGATGTGGAAAAAATGCTCAGCGAATTGTTTTTTGCTCTGACGAAGGAGGGCGTATGAAAAATATCATAGAAATCCGCGATCTGAAAAAATCCTTTGGAGAAGTAAAAGCCGTTCAGGGCATTTCTTTTCAAGTGGAAAAAGGCTCTCTTTTCGCTTTTTTAGGGGTAAACGGCGCAGGGAAGTCAACTACCATTCATATCCTCTGCGGTCAACTTGCAAAGGATGCGGGGGAAGTTTTTGTTGACGGAAAAAATATTGAAAATGACCTGAACGGAGTCAAAAGTCTCATCGGCGTTGTGTTTCAGGATTCTGTTCTGGATCGTCCCCTTACCGTTTTTGATAATTTGAAAAGCCGCGGTGCGCTTTACGGTATGACGGGTAAGATCTTTTATGATCGCTTGGATGAGCTTTGTCGCCTTCTGGATCTGAAAGAAATTCTTTACCGCCCCGTCGGCAAGCTTTCCGGCGGTCAGCGGCGGCGAGTGGATATTGCCCGCGCACTGTTTCACCGTCCCAAACTTCTGATCTTGGATGAGCCTACCACGGGACTTGACCCTCAGACCCGAAAGCATTTGTGGCAGGTGATCTCCTCCCTGCAGAAAAAAGAAGAAATGACCGTTTTTCTCACTACCCACTACATGGAGGAGGCGACTGAGGCTGACCGTGTCATTATTCTTGACAGCGGAAAAATTCTGGCAGAGGGAACCCCCTTGGAATTGAAAAACCGCTATACGGGAGA
>JAZSDQ010000025.1:0-6801 GCA_045531235.1 Eubacteriales bacterium | reverse complement strand
CGGTCATAATGGGACGCGTACCCTCCATCAGGCACACAGGGCAAGATCCGGAAACGTTTTTCGGGCTGTCCTCCAAAAGTCGACGGCTGGGATCGGGTACTTCCTCAAGTCCTGCATCGGTCATTTCAAACAGCCCGATCTCGTTGGTGGAACCATAGCGATTCTTAATGGCGCGGAGGATACGGCAGCTCTGCGTCCGTTCTCCCTCAAAATATAAAACCACGTCTACCATATGTTCCAGAAGCTTCGGACCTGCAATGACACCGTCTTTATTGACGTGGCCTACCAGAATGGTGGAAAATCCGGATTTTTTCGTTGCAGAAAGCAGGCGGGCAGCACAGTTTTTGACCTGTGCCGAGCTTCCGGGAGAAGAGGATACGGCGCTGTCCTGCAGTGTTTGAATGGAATCGATAATGAGAATATCAGGCTGCACCTTTTCAATTTCCAAAAGAATACCGTCCATATCGGTTTCACACTGAAGGAAAATATTTTCCGTTAACGCACCCAGGCGTTTTGCACGCATTTTGATCTGCAGTTGAGATTCCTCGCCGGAAACGTATAAAACCTTTTGCTCTTTCATTTCCTTACAGATCTGAAGGAGCAAGGTGGATTTTCCGATGCCGGGTTCTCCGGAGATCAGAGCAACGGAGCCGCGGACGATACCACCGCCAAGTGCACGGTCCAATTCACCGATGCCTGTGTGGTAACGCTCTCCGTAAAGCTTTTCTTCTTCAATATCGCAAAGCCTGACTGCTTGCGCAAAATCTTCGATAACAGGCGTTTTTCCCTTAAGGCCCTTGGCAGGTGTGGCGATCTTTACGCTTTCTTCCAGCGTATTCCATTCGCCGCATTCTCGACACTGTCCCGACCATTTGGGAAATTCTGCTCCGCAAGAGGAACAAATGTAGATCGTCTTCGTTTTGTCAGCCATAGCTACTCCTTCATTCTTTATGTTTTTATTATAGAAAAAAGTAGGGGAGATGTCAATTTCTATCTTGCTTTTCCTTGGGATTTTGTTATACTGAAAGGAGAAAAGGAGCAGGTATGAAGCGAACGTTTGTTTATGAATCTCAAAGCCTTGACGGCTATACGAACCTTGCCACCGATGAATGGTTTTTGGATCACATCGGCAGTGAGGATCTTGTTTTGCATTTTTATCAGAATGGAAATGCAGTTATCATCGGAAAAAATCAGAATCCCTGGATCGAGTGCGATCTTGACCGTATGGAAAAAGACGGTGTTCAGCTGGTTCGTCGCGTTAGCGGCGGCGGTGCCGTGTATCACGATGAGGGAAATCTGAATTTTTCATTCATTGCAGGAAAAGAACGCTACGACGAAGCACTTCAATTGAATATGATCCTGAAAGCGGTACAAAGTCTTGGTATCGAAGCCGCTTTTACCGGAAGAAACGACTTGGAATGTCAAGGAAGAAAGTTCTCCGGCAACGCTTTTGCCACTAGAAAAGGGACCCGTCAACACCACGGTACCCTACTGTGTTCCGCTTCTCTTGATCGCTTAACACAGTATCTTTCGGTGTCTCCCGGTAAGATCCAATCCAAAGGGATCAGTTCCGTTAGAAGCCGTGTGTGCAATCTGAGTGAATTCAATGGGGCTCTTACCGTCCGTTCCCTACGGGGAGCCATTCTCCGACAGCTTGAGAATACCTTCGGCTATTGGGCAGAGTGGAATTTTTCCGCCTCGGAACAGTTAGAGATTGAGGAATACAGAAAAAAGCACGCCTCCCATGAATGGCGTTTCGGTCAGACACCGAAATTCGATTACGAATGGAAAAAGCGTTTTCCCTGGGGGGAGATCCATTTGCTCTTTTCCTTTGAACGGGGCAATATCGCTTCCTTGCAGGCGTATTCCGATGCCATGGATCCTGAGCTTTGCGAAAAAATAAAAGCTTTGCTCCAAGGAATCCCCTTTGAAAGGGAAGCGGTGAAAACTGTTCTTCTTTCTTCGGAAGACCAATGTATCCGCAGTCTTGCTTTGGAAAATATTTTACCTTAAAATGAAAAGAACCGCTGCATCGCAGCGGTTCTTTTTTGTTATGCTTCCAGAGCGTTTAAAATGTTTTCAAGACTCTTGGCTTCGTATTTTTCAATATCGCCTTGGTCTACGGTTCTGGCAAGAGAGGGATCAATGGGGAGCTTTGCAAAAGCAGGGATCTCAAATTCCTTTGCAGTGCTTTCTACGTGGCTTTCACCAAAGATGGCGTGCTCTTTGCCGCAATCGGGACAAACGTAATAAGACATGTTTTCCACAAGACCGAGAATGGGAATGTTCATCAGTCTTGCCATCTTTACTGCTTTTTCCACGATCATGGAAACCAGCTCCTGAGGAGAGGTAACGATGATAATGCCGTCTACGGGCAGAGATTGGAACACGGTCAAAGGTACGTCGCCTGTTCCGGGAGGCATATCCACGTACATATAGTCAACCTCACCCCAATTTACTTCGGTCCAGAACTGCTTTACCGTACCGGCAATGACAGGGCCGCGCCATACTACGGGATCACTTTCGTTTTCCAAGAGCAGGTTCAAGCTCATTACTTTAATGCCGCTGCGGCTGATGGCAGGATTCAGTCCCACATCGTCGGCAGTTGCTTTTTCCGTGATTCCAAATGCTTTGGGAATGCTGGGACCTGTTAGGTCTGCATCAAGAATAGCAACTTTCTTTCCTTTTTTTGCGGTTTCGGAAGCCAAAAGGGAGGTGACAAGGCTTTTACCTACGCCGCCTTTTCCGCTGACGATACCGATTACTTTTTTGATTTTGCTGTTCTGATTGGGTTTTTCAATCAAACTTGCTTTTTCGCTGCAGTCCTTCCCGCAGGAGGAGCAGTCGTGGTTACATTCGCTCATAGTTAGACCTCGCTTTCTTTCACTCATTCATTATAATTTGAAATCCTTTTTTGTCAAGTTCGCCTTTACTTTATTTTGCATTTATAGTATAATATTATTATTCATTGTCAAAAAGGGAGGGAAAGAAGTGAAAAGAAAGAAAGCATTTCTTTTGAATTCTTATGTTCAGCTTCTTTGTTCCGCCTTGCTTGCGGCCTTACCTATGATGTTCCCCTCGCTTTTTTTGCTGTCTTGGGTGGCTTTTCTTCCGTTTTTTCACGTGGTTTTGAAGACTTCGGGAAAAGTTAAGTTCTTTTCTTCAGCTTTCCGTGGATCGTTCTTCGGCTTTTTTTATCATTTTTTTGTCTATTTTTGGTTCCTTTGGATGTATCCTCTGGATTTTGCAGGGCTTAATGAGGGAGAATCCTTGTTTGTCGTTTGTCTGGCATGGCTCGGCATCTCTCTTCTCCACGGAGTTTTGTTCGCTATCCCTACCGCCCTTTGCCATCTTGTTTCCAAAAAAATAAAAAGTTCCGCATTCCTTTTGTTTACCGCCGTTTTCGGCATTCTCCTTTCAGAGCGTATCACGGAGCTTTCTG
Source organism: Eubacteriales bacterium (assembly GCA_045531235.1). GTDB lineage: Bacteria > Bacillota > Clostridia > Oscillospirales > SIG627 > RGIG5579. The sequence goes on along the minus strand of JAZSDQ010000025.1, from coordinate 3,359 downwards.
CCCTTGCTTTCCCTTGGGTGAGGATCTCCCTCGGGCAGTACCGCGCTCCCGTGCTGATTCAAGCCGCTTCTGTTTTGGGCATTGAGGGCGTAGATTTTATCATTCTTCTGTTTTCTGCCCTTTTGGCCCTTGCATTTTTCACTGCTTATGAGAAGAAACGTGTATTTCTCATTTCTGCTTGCGCTTTGTTTTCGATCAATCTTCTGTTTGGCTTTGTAATGCTTTCCGTAAATGAAAACGGTGAAACGCTGAAAGTGACTTCCGTGCAAGGTTGCATTTTGGCAGGGGAGCAGTGGAGCGGCAATTCTTCTGCTTTGGAAACTTATACCGATCTGACTTTGGAAAACACCGAGGACGGCACCGAACTTATTGTTTGGCCGGAAAGCGCTGTGCCTGTCAATCTTTATGAAAGCACTGCTTTGCAAGAATATTATAAAGAGCTTTCCGCAGAAATTGATACTCCCATTTTGATGGGTTGCTTCTGGAAGCTTGAGGGAAAAAGCTCTAACAGCGCAGTTCTTGTCAATGAAAACGAAATTTCCGATGCCTATACCAAGCGGCATCTTGTCCCTTTTGGCGAGTATTTACCGTATCGGGATGTTTTGTCCCGTCTTGTTCCCGTTTTAGGGGAGATCAACGTTCTCAGCGAAGACCTTGCCCAAGGCAGCGAAAGCAAAATTTTTGAAACGGAAAAGGGTAAGATCGGCACCGTGATCTGCTTTGAATCTGTATTTCCGTCCCTTGTACGGAAAAGTGTTCGTGACGGCGCCGAGCTTCTTGTGATCGTTACCAATGACGGTTGGTATAAGGATTCTCCCGCCGTTTGGCAGCACCTTGCCCACGCCGTCTTCCGCAGTGTGGAAAACGGCCGTTCCACCGTGCGCTGCGCCTCCAGCGGCGTTTCCGCCTTTATTGACGCAAAAGGAAGAGTGCAAAGTGAGCTTGGTCCCTTGAAAAGCGGCACGCTTAGCGATACCGTCAGCTTTTCCGAGCGCACTACCCCCTATACCGCTATGGGAAGAGTTTTGTTACCTGCATTGAGTATCGTTTACGTGGTTTTGTTTGTTTCTCTTTTGCTTTTGGAAAGGAGGAAACAAAATGGCAGATAAAAAAGATCTTGTCCGCATTGAAGGCGAAATTGAAGATATCGTTTATCAGAATGACGAAAACGGCTATACCGTTTGCGCCATTGAATGGGAAAACGAGCCTGTGACCATGGTGGGCATTTTGCCTAGCTTGATGATCGGTGATTCTGTTGCCGCCATGGGAGAATGGGTGAATCACCCTACCTACGGAAAGCAGTTCAAGGTGAGCTATTTTGAAAAGAGTATGCCCGCCGACGAAAAAAGTATGCTTCGCTATCTTTCGTCCCGTTCCGTCAAGGGGATCGGTCCTGCTCTTGCCAAAAGAATTATAGACCGTTTCGGTGAAAGAGCCTTTGATGTTCTGGAGAATAACCCCGACCTTCTTTCGGATATCCAAGGCATTTCCATGCGAAAAGCCCGAGAGATCTCTCAAAACTTCCGTGAGCAGTTCGGTGTCCGCAATATTATGATGTTTTTCAGCGGATATTTCGGTATGACGACCTCGGTGCGTATTTATAAACGCTGGGGAAATCATGCTGTTGATCTTGTAAAGTCCAATCCTTATATTCTCTGCGATGAGATCTACGGCATTGGCTTTGAAAGGGCTGATGCCATGGCGCAAAGCCTCGGTCTTGCCCGCGACAGCGATGAAAGGATCCGCGCAGGACTTCACTACGTTCTTCGCTTCAATTCCTCCGCTAACGGACACTGCTTCCTCCCTCGAGAAAAGCTGATTGCCGCATCTGCAAAGCTTTTGGAAGTAGGTGAGGAAGAAGTGGAACGGGTCCTGATGGGACTTTGCCGTTCCGCTGATCTTATTTTAAATAACAACAGTGAGGAAAAAGCGGTGTATCTGCCCGAATTTTTCACGGCAGAAACCTACGCTGCTTCCAAGCTCGTTTCTTTGTCCCGTATCAGCCTTTTCGGCAGCATTGATCGGGTAGAAGAATTGATTCGCCAAACAGAGATCAGCGAGGGGATCAAGTACGCCACGGCACAGCTGAAAGCCATTCGTACTGCCATTGAAAAACCCGTTACGGTATTAACCGGCGGTCCCGGCACCGGTAAAACCACTATCATTAAAGCCATTGTCAATATTTTTCGCAAGGTGGGTATGGAGATCGCTCTTGCCGCCCCCACAGGCCGCGCTTCCAAAAGAATGACACAGTCTACGGGCTTTGAAGCAAAAACGCTTCACAGACTGTTGGAAATGGAGTATTCTCCCGAAGATAAAGTGAATTTTGCCCGCAATGAAAAACGGCCTTTGGAATTTGATGCCGTTATCGTTGACGAGCTTTCTATGGTGGATATTCAGCTTTTTTCATCTTTGTTGAAAGCGATAAAGCCGGGAACCAGGCTCGTTTTGATCGGAGACAGCGACCAGCTTCCCAGCGTCGGCGCAGGGGACGTGCTTTGGGATACCATATCCTCCAATGCATTTTCCGTTTGCCTCTTGGATCGCATTTTCCGTCAGAAAGGGGAGAGCGATATCGTTGAGAACGCTCACCGTATCAACCGTGGAGAAATGCCCCGTCCCTCAGATAAAAACGGCGACTTTTTCTTTATGAAAAGGAAAAGTGTTGCCGATGCCGCCCAAACGGTTGTTTCCCTTTGTCGGGACAGACTCCCCAAAACCTACGGAGAAGGGATCCTTGATGATATCCAGGTCATCAGTTGTACGAGAAAAGGGGATCTCGGCACGGAGCGCTTGAACCTTGCCTTGCAGGAGGCGCTAAATCCGCCGTCCAATAAAAAAGATGAAAAAATTGTGGGTAGCATTGTCTACCGCGTCGGCGATAAGGTAATGCAGATCCGCAACAATTACGATGCCGAATGGTACGAAGCAGCAAATGAGGATCACCGCGGCTTCGGTGTGTTTAACGGGGATATCGGTTATATCGAAAGCATTGATTTTGAGGACAATTCCCTTACCGTATCCTTTGACGGCAAAATCGTTTGCTATCCTTTTGAGGAGTTAAATGAAATTGAACACGCCTTTGCCGTTACCGTTCACAAAAGTCAGGGAAGTGAATACCCCGTAGTAATTCTTCCCGTCTTGAATCCTCCGCCGATGCTCGCCACGCGAAATCTCATTTACACCGCCGTTACCCGAGCAAAAAAGATGGTGATTCTTGTAGGCGATGAATCCTCGGTTCAAAGAATGATCGAAAACGATCACAAGGCACTTCGTTATACGGGCCTTTGCGAAATGTATCGAATTTTTAAGGAGAAAAATTGATGTTCACCAAAAAAACAAGGCTTTTGGTTTTGCTT
>JAZSDQ010000045.1:0-49084 GCA_045531235.1 Eubacteriales bacterium | reverse complement strand
ATCCGTCAAGGAAGTTCTTGCGGCTTCGGGAAAAGAACTTTCCGGCATTTGCGGCCCCGTATCTAAGCTGATTTCCACCGATGAAGCTTATGTTCTTGCCATTGAAACAGCCCTCGGCGGCGGTGTGCAGAACATTGTTGTGGAAAATGAAGAAAGCGCCAAAGAAGCCATTTCTTTCCTCAAAAAGAATCGTCTGGGAAGAGCAACCTTCCTTCCCTTAACTACACTGAAAACAGGAACATACGATATTTCCCAGATCCATACCTCAGGCTTTGTGGGCAGAGCAAGTGATCTTTGCCGCAGCGAAGAAAAGTATTTGCCCGCCGTAGAATTCCTTCTTGGAAAGACCTTGATCTGTGAGGATATCGAGTCAGCATCCCGACTTGCCAAAAGTGAAAAATACGGTGTTCGCATCGTTACTCTTGACGGACAGATCATTCACGCAGGCGGTTCCTTTACCGGTGGTCAGGCTTTGCATCTGACAGGTGTGCTTTCCCGTTCCGGTGACCTTGCACGCTTAAAAGAAGATATTCAGAATGCCGAAGAAAAGCTTTCTGTTCTTCAAACCGAGCTTGATGCGATGGAAAACAGTCGCAGTACGCTCAGAGAAGCCCTTCGCAGTAACGAAGAAAAGCTTTCTGCTCTGCGCCTTGCCGCAGGGGAAAAGCAGAACGTTCTTACCTTGGAAGCGGAACGAATGGATGCGGCAAAATCAGCATCTCTCCGTATTCAGGAAGAGATCTTGGAAATTGAAAACAAACTTCAGGAAAGAGTTCTGAGATCCGAAGAAAACCGCATGCGCATTGAAGAAATTGAAAAGAAAGAAGAAAAACTTCTTTTGGATCTGGAAGAAAAGCGCCTTGCCAAGGAAGAAAAGGAAAAAGGCAGGGAAGAGCTTATTATTCTCCAGGGTGAGATCCTTGCAGAGCGTGGCCGAGCTCAGCTTCGTTTGGAGCAGGAGGCTGTAAAACTTAGCGAGAACGAAGAAGCCTTCCGTCTTCTTGAGGAAGGCGGCAAGACCGTAGAAGCCGCGCTGAAGGAATTGGAAGAAAAGAAGCAGAATGCCCTTCTTGAAATTGATTCCGTAAAGACCCGTCGCGAAGAGCTTCGCGGCAATGTGGAGGCAAAACAAAAAGAAATTGCCCTCCTTCAGGAAAAAATCGGAGCTGCGGGAGATGAAACCGCGAAGCTTCGTGCTTTGCAAAAAGAAATGCAAAGCGAAAAAGAAAAGAGAATGGAAAACTTCTCCCGTCTTTCCGCAAGACTTGGCGCGGCGGAAAAAGAAAGAGAGAATATCACCCGTTCTTTGATGGAAGAATATGAAATGTCCCCCGAGGATGAGGACTTTCGTAAGCTTTCCTCGGTGGATACCGACGCTCTCGGTGGTGAAGAAAAGCTTTATAAGCTTCGCGGCGAGCTTCGCCGCATCGGCCCTGTCAATCTGGAATCCGTAGAGGAACTGGAAGAGGCGAAAGAACGCTTCCACTTCCTCAATACTCAGTATTCCGATATTACAAAATCCAAGGAAGAATTGGAAAAATTGATTTCCGACTTGGAAAGTACCATGCGGGATATGTTTACCGAAACCTTTGAGGAGATCCGCTACACCTTCCGTCAAATCTTTACCGAACTGTTTGGCGGCGGTAGTGCAGATATTGAGCTTACCAATAAAGAAGACCTTTTGAATTGCGGCGTTGAAATCAAGGTACAGCCTCCCGGAAAAGTGATCAAGAATCTTTCTCTCCTTTCCGGCGGCGAGCAGGCATTCGTTGCCATTGCCCTTTATATGTCCCTGCTTCGCATCAATCCCAGCCCCTTCTGTATCTTTGATGAGATCGAATCGGCACTTGACGAAGCAAACGTACGCCGCTTTGCCCAATACATCAAAAAACACAATGAAAAAACGCAGTTTATCGTAATTACCCACCGCAGAGGTACCATGGAAGAAGCAGATACCCTGTACGGCATTACCATGCAAGAAAAGGGCGTCAGCGACTTTATCCGTTTGGATGCTTCGGAATCGGGTAAATATGCATCGGACGGAAAGTGAGGAACCCGTGGGATTTTTTGAAAAATTAAAACTTGGTCTTACCAAAACCAAAAATGCCATTCTCCATCGGAGCGACGCTCTTTTTCGTTCTCTTTCCGGTGAGATCGACGACGATTTTTATGATGAATTGGAAGAAATTTTGATTCTGGCAGATTTTGGCGCAGAAACGGCCATGGAGATCATCTCTCTCCTTCGTGATAAAGTAACAGAGGACCGTATTTTCTCCGGTGATGAAGCCAAAAAAGCGCTTCGTGAGATCCTTGTATCTCTTTTGCAAAGAGACGGACTTGATCTGAATATCGGAACAAAGCCCTCGTCTATTCTTGTGATCGGTGTCAATGGCGTAGGAAAAACCACTTCCATTGCAAAAATTGCATCTTTCCTTACCAAGCAAGGAAAGAAGGTCATTCTTGCCGCAGGAGATACCTTCCGTGCCGCTGCACGGGAACAGCTTGGTATCTGGGCAGAGAGAATCGGTGTGGATATGGTCTCTCAGGGCGACGGTGCCGATCCTGCCGCTGTGGTCTTTGATGCCGCTGCTGCCGCAAAGAAGCGCAATGCAGACGTATTGATCGTTGATACCGCGGGTAGACTTCATAATAAGAAAAATCTGATGGATGAACTGAATAAAATCAGCCGTGTATTGGATCGTGAAATGGAAGGGGCAGACCGTGAGGTTCTCCTTGTTCTTGATGCCACTACGGGACAAAATGCCGTTTCTCAGGCAAAAGAGTTTAAAAGCAGTGCAGGCATTACAGGCCTTGTCCTTACAAAGCTTGACGGTACTGCCAAAGGCGGCATCGTGTTCTCTCTCAAAAAGGAACTTGGAATCCCCGTGAAATTTATCGGAGTCGGGGAGGGGATCGATGATCTTCAGCCCTTCGATCCGGAGGAGTTTGTGAATGCCCTGTTTGAAGAATAACAGAATCGGTATTTTCGGTGGCGCTTTTGATCCACCCCACCGCGGCCACGAAAAAGCCCTTCAGGCTTTTATCTCCGCAGTGCAGCCGAAGATAGTCTATGTCATTCCCTCAGGCACACCGCCTCATAAAACGCTCAGTCGGGGTGCCGAGGATCGTGAGCGCTATGAAATGAGCCGCCTTGCCTTTGAAGCTCTTTCTGAAAAAGTAACGGTCAGTGATATAGAGATCCTTTCACCCGAAATATCCTATACACTTTTGACCGTGGGGAAACTCAAAGAAAAACACCCTGAGTCGGAGCTTTTCCTCTTTGTTGGAACAGATCAGTTTCTTTCGTTTGAAACGTGGCGAGAGCCGGAAACGCTGCTTTCCCTTTGCACTTTGTGTGTTATGGACCGTTTTTCTCAAAGGGAAGCGCTTTTGGCGAAAAAAAAGGAGCTGGAGGAGAAATTTTCTGCCCAGTGCTTGCTTTTAGAGGAAAAACCATATATAATGTCTTCGACTGACATTCGATCCGAATTGAAAGAAAAAGGGTATTCCTTCCGCCTTTCTCCCTCGGTCAATGAATACATTTCCAAAGGCTCTCTTTACAAAGTCAGGGAAGACAATGTGCGAAGCCGATTGCTTTCCCACTTACAAAAGGAAGTAGATCCTTCGCGCTTGGCTCACATTCTTTCCGTGGAACGGGAAGTCGGAGAACTTGCTTTTCTCCTCGATGCGGCAAATGAACGGGAGTTAAGACTAGCCGCGCTTTACCACGATCTGACCAAGGAAAAAACGAAGGAAGAGCAAATTCTTCTTGCAGAAGAATACGGCTATACATTCGCCGAGGAAGATCTGGAAAGTCCTGCCGTCCTTCACGGCATTACGGCATTTCTCGTTGCAAAAGAAGAAGGTCATCTTTCCCCGAAAGCCTTGCTTGCCATTTATAACCACACCACAGGGGATCGGGAAATGTCCCTGGAAGAAAAAATTCTCTATTTTGCAGATTACATAGAAGAGGAGCGCTCCTACGACGCCTGCCGGAAAATGCGCCGCTTCTTCTATGAAAATATGCCTGAAGATGTGACTGAAAGAAGAAACCACCTGGACTCTTGCATCCGACAAGTGATGGAGGATACGGTGGCACATCTGAAAGAGAATAACAGACCCATTCATCCTCGCACCCTTGCGGCGCTGGATGGACTAAAAAAAGGAGATCCTATGACCTCACAAGAAAAAGCAAAAAGGATCGCTTCTATCCTGGATGAGAAGAAAGGAAAAGCGGTCACCATTCTCAAAGTGGAGAATGAAACGGTTATCACCGATTATTTTGTTATTGCAACCGCAACCTCTTCCACCCACTTAAAAGCTCTTTGCGATGAAGTTTCATTTAAACTTCGGGAGGAAGACGGCATCACGGTTTATCGCACCGAAGGCTATTCCGGTGGCGGCTGGATCTTGATGGACTACAGCGATGTCATCGTCCATATTTTTGATTCCGAAGCAAGACAGTTCTTTAATTTGGAAAAGCTTTGGAACGGTGCAGAAAATATTCAATTTGAATGTAAAGAAGATTAGTTAAGAAAAAGAGGCGACAAAAATGGAGTACAATTTTAAGAACACAGAAAAAAAGTGGCAGGACATTTGGGACGAAAAAGAAACATTTGTTGCTACAAATGACTATTCCAAGCCTAAGTTTTATGCTTTGGTAGAGTTCCCTTATCCCTCGGGTCAAGGTCTTCACGTAGGCCACCCTCGCTCTTATACCGCGCTGGATATCGTTTGCCGCAAAAAGAGATTGCAGGGCTTTAACGTTCTCTATCCTATGGGCTGGGACGCATTCGGCCTTCCTACCGAAAACTTTGCTATAAAGAATCACATTCATCCCTCCATTGTAACGGAGAAGAACGTAGCTCATTTTAAGGAACAGTTGAAATCTCTCGGCTTTTCCTTTGATTGGAGCCGCGAAGTCAATACCACCGATCCCGATTACTATAAGTGGACTCAGTGGATCTTCCTTCAGCTCTTCCGCGAAGGACTTGCATATAAGAAGGAAATGGCAGTAAACTGGTGCCCCTCCTGTAAGTGTGTACTTGCCAATGAAGAAGCTGCAGGCGGCGTTTGTGAGCGTTGCGGCAGTGAGGTCGTTCGTAAGGTTAAGAGTCAGTGGATGCTGAAGATCACCGATTATGCAGAAAAACTCCTCAACGGTCTTGACGATGTCAACTTCATTGAACGTGTCAAAACACAGCAGAGAAACTGGATCGGCCGTTCCACCGGCGCTCAGGTGAAGTTTAAAACCAGCGCAGGAGATGTTCTTGAGGTATATACCACCCGTCCCGACACTCTCTTCGGTGCTACATATATGGTTATGGCTCCCGAGCATGCCCTCATTGAAAAATGGTCTTCTCAGCTGAGCAATATGGAAGAGATCCGCGCTTATCAGCTCGCTTCTTCCAAGAAGAGTGATTTTGAAAGAACGGAAGTCGTTAAGGAAAAGACCGGTGTCTGTCTGCAGGGTGTGGTTGCCATCAACCCCGTAAACGGCAAGGAGATCCCCATCTTCATTTCCGATTACGTTCTCGCTTCCTACGGTACCGGTGCCATTATGGCAGTACCTGCTCACGATGAACGCGACTATGATTTTGCAAAAGTATTTGGTCTGCCTATCATTGAAGTTGTCAAAGGCGGCGATGTAACCAAAGAAGCTTTTGTTGACTGTGCTACCGGTATTATGACCAATTCCGGCTTCCTTGACGGCCTCAGCGTTGACGAAGCAAAGGTAAAGATCATTGAGTGGCTTTCCGAAAACGGCGTTGGTGAAAAGAAAGTAAATTACAAGCTCCGCGACTGGGTATTCTCCCGTCAGCGTTACTGGGGTGAACCTATCCCGATTGTGCATTGTCCTCATTGCGGCGCTGTTGCTCTCCCCGAAGATCAGCTTCCTCTGGAGCTTCCCGAAGTGGATTCTTATGAACCTACGGAAACCGGAGAATCTCCTCTTGCAAAAATGACTGATTGGGTGAATACCACCTGTCCCAAGTGCGGCGCTCCCGCGCAGAGAGAAACGGATACCATGCCTCAGTGGGCAGGATCCAGCTGGTATTTCCTCCGCTATATTGATCCTAAGAATGATAATGCCCTTGCCGCAAAAGAGGCTATGGATTATTGGCTTCCCGTTGACTGGTACAACGGTGGTATGGAGCATACCACCCTCCACTTGCTGTATAGCCGTTTCTGGCACAAGTTCCTTTACGATATCAAGGCAGTTCCTACTGCTGAGCCTTACGCCAAGCGTACCAGCCACGGTATGATCCTCGGCGAAAACGGCGAAAAAATGAGTAAGTCCCGCGGCAACGTGGTAAATCCCGATGATATCGTCAACGAATACGGCGCCGATACCATGCGTCTTTACGAAATGTTTATCGGTGACTTTGAAAAGGCTGCGCCCTGGAACTCTGCTTCCATTAAGGGCTGCAAGAGATTCCTTGACAGAGTCTGGGCTCTGATGGACATTTGCACCGAAGGAGAGATTCGCAGCGAAGTGGAAACCGCGTTCCACAAGACCATTCGCAAGGTAACGGAAGACATCGAAGGCCTGAAGATGAACACCGCCATTGCCGCTTTGATGGCACTTCTCAATGATGTTGCCGCTACCGGCAAGGCTACCAAAGAAGAACTGAAGATCTTCATTACCCTCCTCAATCCCTTCGCACCTCATATGACAGAAGAAATGTGGCAGCTCCTCGGCTTTGAAGGAATGCTCAATGAAGCTGCATGGCCCACTTATGATGAAGCAAAGTGCATTGATGCTACCGTAGAAATTGCCATTCAGATCATGGGCAAGGTCCGAGCGAAGATGAATATTGCCGTAGATGCTAAGGCTGAAGAAGTTATTGCCGCCGCAAAAGAAGAAGAGACGATCAAGAATCTTCTTGCAGGCAAGACCATCGTTAAGGAAATCTACGTTCCCGGAAAACTTGTCAATATCGTTGCAAAATAAAAATAAAAAAGCTGCCGAAAGGCAGCTTTTTTATTTCTCAAACAGGGGAGTGGAAAGGTATCTTTCTCCCGAATCGGGAAGCAGAGCAACAATGGTCTTTCCTTTATTTTCTTTCATTTTTGCAAGGCTGAGCGCTACGTGGAGTGCGGCGCCTGAGGAGATGCCAACGAGAACGCCCTCTTTTTGCGCCATCATTCTTGCGGCTTCGTAGGATTCTTCTTCCGTAACAGCAACGACCTTGTCATAGATCTTGGTATCAAGCACTTCGGGGATAAAACCGGCGCCGATGCCTTGAATTCCGTGAGGACCTGCTTTTCCGCCGGATAATACGGGAGAATTTTTCGGTTCTACAGCAACGATCTGAATATTCGGATTCTTTTCTTTTAAATACCGTCCCGTTCCTGTAATGGTGCCGCCTGTTCCCACTGCCGCTACGAAAATATCAATCTTTCCGTTGGTATCCTCCATAATTTCTCTTGCTGTTGAGAGATAATGGGCTTTGGCATTGGATGGATTTTCGAATTGACCGGGGATATATGCACCTTTGATTTCTGAAGCCAATTCGTTTGCTTTTTCAATAGCGCCTGCCATCCCCTTGGCGCCCTCGGTCAAGACCACCTCGGCGCCGTATGCGCGGAGAAGGAGCTGTCTTTCTTTGCTCATGGTATCGGGCATGGTAAAGATTGCCTTGTACCCTTTGGCAGCGGCCAGGGAGGCAAGGCCGATTCCCGTGTTACCGCTGGTAGGCTCTATGATGGTTCCACCGGGTTTTAATAAGCCTTTTTCTTCCGCATCACAAACCATTTGCAAAGCAACGCGGTCCTTCGCGCTGCCTGCAGGATTCATTCCCTCAAGCTTTGTGAGAACAGAAGCAAAAAGATCTTCTTCTTTCTCTATATTTTTAATTTTCAAAAGGGGAGTATTGCCGATCATCTGACCGACAGAAGTATAAATTGCCATAAGTACCTCACTGTGTATTTCTTACATCAATTATATGCTTTTTTTAATTCTTCGTCAAGAATGGAAAACGCCGCTTTTCCTTGCCAAATAGAAGAGTTTCTGATATACTGTAAAAAAGCTTGTGAAGGTATTGTTTAGGAGGTGTGATATGACCCCGGCAGTAATTTTTGGGATCTTAGCTGTGTTTCTTTTTGTTCTTCTTTTGTATTTTACAAGTCTTCTTGTATTCTATCTGAGAGAAACAAAACACTTTCGTGCTTCTTGCAAAGAGGAATCATATCTTGAATACCTTTATGAAAAAGAGAAGAAAGTGAAAAGCGGCCGCAAGAGAAATTTCTTGTTATTTCTTCGATGCAAAAGCTATGAGCATCGGGGAGAAATGGAAAAAGCGGAAAAGCTTTTGCCCTTTATCAAAAAAGATTCTTTGTTTGAGATCAAGTAAATTTGCATAAAAAAGGAAGCCCTAAGGCTTCCTTTTTTTCTTTTTAAGATTTATGCCTCAGGCTGGGGAGCCTCTACGGGGCAAACGCCGGCGCAAGCGCCGCACTCGATGCAAGCATCTTTGTCGATAGAAGCCTTGCCGTCCTTCTCAACGATAGCGGAAACGGGGCATTCGTCAACACATGCCATGCAGCCAACACATTCTTCAGAAATGATGTATGCCATTTGAGTTACCTCCAAAAAGTGATATCAATATTATAGCACTACATTTCAAAATTTCAAGTGCTTTATGAAATTTTATTGGATTTCTCCGTCTTTTTTCTCTTTTTCATTGTTGGGAGAAGGAGAATTCTGAGGCTTTTTCTGCTTGGGCAGAATTTTCAGCTCCTCGGCGGAGTAGGTAGTGATGCTGTCAGGTTCCTCGTCAAGCTTCACCTTGCATTTTCCGCACAGAATATTTGCCTCTGTTACGATGCCTCTTCCTTTGGGAGTCATAACGATGGAATCGGCCTTGGGACAGTGCTTTGCAGCTTCCACGTAAACGTCGTTTTCATAACGAAGGCAGCACATCAGTCTGCCGCAAGTGCCGCTGATTTTCGTGGGGTTGAGGGAGAGATTTTGCTCCTTTGCCATTTTGATGGAAACCTGCTGAAAATCTTCCAGGAAGGAGGCACAGCAAAGCGGTCTTCCGCAAATACCAAGACCTCCAAGCTGTTTTGCTTCATCGCGAACACCGATCTGTCTTAATTCAATGCGGGTTTTGAAGATCGCTGCCATATCTTTTACAAATTCGCGGAAGTCCACGCGGCCTTCTGAAGTGAAGTAAAAAATGATTTTAGAATTGTCAAAAGAACACTCTACGTCGGAAAGAGCCATATCTAGGTTATGCTCAGTTACTTTTTCCAAAAAGATCTTGCGCGCTCGCAGTTCCAACGCTTTGTTTTCTTCGTTGCGCTTTTTGTCTTTATCATCTGCCTTTCTCAGTACCTTCTTTAAAGGCAGAACAAGATCTTTTTCTTTGGTCATACGGCATATGCCGGAAACATAGCCGAATTCGGGTCCTTGGCTCGTTTCTACAATGACCTCGTCACCCATCTTAAGATCAAATCCTGCAGGAGAAAAGCTATACATCTTACCCACGGGACGAAAACGGATACCAACGGTTTCGTGGAGCGTATCGCCGTTATTTGCTTCCAATGATTCGGAAGGCGTAGGAACAATTTCCTCACCGGCTGCTTCGGGTTTCAGCTCTACAGGCGCCTCTTCCGAATTCACAATGCTCTCCTGAGCTTCCGTTTTTTCTCGGTTCTTATTCTGTTTTCCTTTGTGACGGTGAAAACGTCTTCTTCCATGAAACTTTTTCTGTTCTTCTTTTGTTTCTTTTTGTTCCATAATTTTCCTTAAAAATCGCTGAATTGTATGCTTTTGGGATAGACTACTTTAATATCTGCGCCAATGGCCTGAAGCTTCCCGATAAGATCCTCATAGCCACGGAAAATGTGATAGATCTCATCAATTTCTGTAATGCCCTCAGCTGCAAGACCTGCAATGACCATGGCACAGCCTGCTCTCAGGTCAACAGCGCGCACGGAAGCGCCTTTTAACATCGGAATACCTTCTACCTCTGCAGTACGGCCGTTAATATTGATCTTTGCGCCCATACGCTTCAGTTCTTCCACATAGCGGAATCGGGATTCCCAAACACTTTCCGTCAGGCTGGAAGTGCCGTTTGCCAAACAAAGAAGAACACACATCTGAGGGTTCATATCCGTGGGAAATCCGGGATAGGGCAGTGTCTTGACCTTGACCTTGGAAAGAGGCCATTCTTTGCGGCGAATGGTCAAAGCATCGCCGTCTTCTTCCACGTCAACTCCCATTTCGCAGAGCTTTGCGGTGATGGAGTCCAAATGCTTGGGAATGAGATTGGTAATGCGAAGATTGCCGCCCGTTGCCGCAGCAAGAATCATAAAGGTGCCTGCTTCGATCATATCGGGAATAATCGTGTATGTCACGCCGTGAAGCTTCTTCACGCCGCGAATTTTGATAACGTCAGTACCTGCGCCGCTGATATCAGCACCGCAAGCGTTGAGAAAGTTTGCCGTATCAACAATGTGAGGCTCATGGGCTGCATTTTCAATAATGGTGGTTCCCTCGGCCTTGACTGCGGCAAGCATTACATTGATGGTGCCGCCAACGGTAACTACGTCCATATACACCGAGGAGCCGCGCAAAATGCCGTCTTTTGCCGTAGCTTCTATGTATCCGCCGTCCACCTTGACGTCGCACCCCAAGGCTTCAAAGCCTTTGATATGCTGGTCAATGGGGCGCACGCCGAAATCACATCCACCGGGCAGACCTACAAAGGCTCTGCCGAATCTTCCCAGCTCAGCACCGATCAAATAATAGGATGCGCGCATTTTGCTGACCAATTCATAAGGAGCGATGCCCGGTTGTACGTAGCTGGCATCGATTTCAACCGTATTCTTACTGAGTTTGTTCACCTTGACACCAATGGATTCCAAAATCTGCAGGCAGATATTGACATCGCTGATATCGGGAAGGTTTTCAATGACGCATTTGTCTTCTGTAAGAATTGTTGACAAAACAATGGCAACCGCGGCGTTTTTCATTCCGGAAACGGAAATTTCGCCGTTCAACGGCTTTCCGCCGGAAATGATAATTTTTCCTTTGCTAATATCCATAGTAAAAAGGGTTTGATCCTTTCACATTTTCTTGTTTAAAAAATAAACCGCCTTTTTGAAAAACACCATTTTTTCAAAAAGTCTATAGGGTATTATATGAAAAAACAGAGAAACGGTTCGTTTTTATAGCGTACGAGTCAATTTTTTCACCGCTAGGTGAAATTCCGAAAGAGCAGAAAAAACATTGGCGCTTTGCAAAGCTCTTGCGGTTAATTCATCGGAAAGATAAAAAAGACGTAAAGCCTTTTCGGGAGAAATGATGCTTGCCAGATTCTTTAAAAAAACCATATCGGAGAAGAACAAAGGCGTGCATTCTCCGTTAAATCGGAAATATATCAGATCGCGAAAAGCAAGCTTCATCAAGGGGAAAATTTTCTCCAAATCGCTTCTTGAGGTTGAGGCGGGCGGAAAAAACAAACAAAGCTTTGTAAATCCCGCACCTTCAGAAACCGCCTTGAAATAGTTTAAAACCTTTTGCTTGGTTTCGTGAAACGAATTATCCCCTGCAATGATCCTTGCCTGCCCGAGAGAACCTGCGGAAAAAAGCATTGCATCTTCCAAACGTTCCGATGAAAATGTTTTCGTTTGTAAGGCAGACCGCAATTCTTCCTGACTGAGAGGCTCCGTCCGAAAATGCACAGCTCTGGAACGAACGGTAGGCAAAAGTCGGGATTGATCTTCCGTTAACAGAAAAAAGACGGTATTTTCCGGCGGCTCCTCAATACTTTTTAAAAGCGCATTCTGAATCTTTTCAGACAATCGTTCACTGTTCGGAATAATGAAGATACGCCAGTCGCTTTCTGCAGGATGAATATACAGGTTTTGGAGCATTTGGCGGGTGTTTTCAATAGAAACATTTTTCTTATCTTCCGAGGGAAGAAGGGTAAAAACGTCAATATGCTCGTCTTTTTCAATACTGCGACAGCTGTGACAGGAAAGGCAAGGAGTACCGTCCGGTCTTCGGTGCGTGCAGCAAAGCGCCGCAGCAACATACCGTGCCACAGAACGCTTTCCAGTGCCGCTCATACCTTCAATGATATAGCATCCCGCCACACGGTTTAGCCGTATGGCGGATAAAAAAGCCTCAAGTAGCTTTTTATTACCGATAATAGGCTCCATTGCGGAGATTATGCTTTTTCAAATCGTTCTACGTCAACCACGAAGATGGTGGCACCGCCGACGGTAACTTCAACGGGGTAGGAGGCGATTCCGGGATTATAGTATGCATAATCCACGGGCATGATCTGAGTTCTCTTTTTGGAATGCTTCTTGATCAGCTCAATGGTCTTATCAACCACATCATTTTCCACACCGGAAATGATGGTAGTATTACCTTTCATCAAAAAACCGCCGGTGGATGCAAGCTTGGTAGCAGGAATATGTTCCTGGTTCAATGCCTTCATAACGTCGGATGCATCGTCATTGTTAACAATAGCAAAAATGATTTTCATAGTGGACCTCCTTGAGTCTAAGAATGGTTATTTGCTTCCGCTTATAGTATAGCACAGATCTTGTCACTTGTCAAAAAACTTTTGAACTTTTTTTAAGAAATTATGAAAAAAAGTCTGCCTGTCGGCAGACCTTTTTTCGTTGTATGCTTATTCGGTTCGAAGCGCCTCCACAGGATCCTTCTTTGCGGCAAATCTTGAGGGGATAAGCCCTGCGATAAAGGAAAGGAGAACGCTGATGATTACCAGGGAAACTCCACCGACCACGGGAAGCTCAGCACCCAATGTGGGAATGCCGGATACATACTGAATAATAATATTGATGGGGATGATCAAAAGAAGGGTGATACCGATGCCAATGGCACCTGCGGCAAAGCCCTCGATCACGCTTTCTGCGTTGAATACTCTGGAAATATCCTTCTTGGAAGCACCGATGGCACGGAGAATTCCGATTTCCTTGGTTCTTTCCAAAACTGAGATATAGGTAATGATACCGATCATAATGGAGGAAACCACAAGAGAAATGGAAACAAAGGCCACCAATACGTAGGAAATAGCATTGATAATGGTGGAAACGGAACTCATCATGAGGGCTACGTAATCGGTGTAGCTGATGGCGTCTTCCTCGTCTTTTCCTTCGTTGTAACGGGTAATGATCTCGGAGATGGCATCCTTGTCTTCAAAGGATTTTGCGTAAATATTTACGGCAGAGGGACTCTTTTCATCTGCATAACCGAGAAGCTTCAAATTTTGCTCAAGATCAGATTTTGAGTGACTCTCGGGCATATACTTATCGTAGAAGCCTACCAGATCATCTTCGCTGTAGACCTGAGGATTCTGAAGGCTTGCCGTGAACATCATGCTCAGCTGATCGCTGGTGTAATTGGCAAGGTTCGCCATTGCCGCTTCTTTGTATTGAAGAGCGATCTGTTCTTTTGCACCGTCAAGAATGGCATCAAAAAGCTCTTCATCGCTCATTTGAGCAATGTAATCGGTAATGTAGGAAAGATCCGTGCCTTCCTGCTCTGCCTGGGACAGTGACTGCATCACCATCGCTTCCAGCTCTGCTCTCGTTTTTCCGCTGAGATTTTGTCTTGCTGTCTGATCCAGATATTCATCTGTGGGAGTGGAAGAAATATCGCGGTAAATTTCAGCAAGCTTTGATGCATCAAGACTTAGCAGATACTCTTTGATCTTCTGTGCTTTTTCAGCATTTTCGGGTTCCTTGTAGTCGTCGGGAAGGAAGGGAAGACCGAGAAGAATATCTTCTTTGGGATTGTCCTTTTGCTCGCGAAGAATGGTGCTGTCTGCCAACTTTTCAAGGAGATGGTCGGTCAATGCGGTAGTATATCCAAGCGCACCTGTCATCATACCTGCTACGGCATCTTCATTTTGACGAATAATACCGCTGATCTTCAGGGTAACGCCTTTATCGCTTCCGTACAGGTAATCCAGACCTTTTTCCGTATCTGTAAGGAGTGTATATCCGCCGCCCACGTTCTTTTGATAAAGGTCAGAGGGCAAAAATAGCTTGAATTCTTTTTCACAAAGCTCCTCGTACTGCCAGGATTTTTTGGTGGTATCCAAAATTTCTCCGCGCTGAGATGCAAGCATTTCTTCGACGGTTTCTTCGGTGGATTTTAATCCCAGTCCGCAAAGAACCACGTCGGAAAGCTCGTTGTTCTGGTTCACGACCAAAACCACCTCGTTGTATTCTTTTGGCCAGTGACCGTAGATCACGTCGTATTGCTCGGTAAGGAGAGGGCTGATTCCCGTTCCGTCTTCGTTTGCGATCATTTCCTGCCAAAGCTTAATGGAATCAAAGCCCATGGTGGAAATGGAGTTGGAGCCTGCAGCTCCCAGAGTTTCTTCGGAAAGCCCCATGGCGCCGAGAACCTCTTTCATCATTTCCTGGGTATCGCTTTCCAGGATCTTTCCGTTTTCATCTTTGGTATAAATGTGCATACCGAGATCATAGGAATAGAGAATGTTGGAAATGTAATCTTGAATATTTTCCCCGTTGTTATCAAGAAATTCTTTAAATAGTGTCAGATTGTTGGTTTCAACTCCCGCATTATTCATGGAATTGACCATTTCGTGCATTACCTTGGAGGCGTACACGGCATCCAGGTCGTGCTTATTTTCTTCATTTTCCTGATTCAATCCCATGAGGGATACCATCAAAGCAGACATATCCACCGTTTCTGCCTGGATCGTAATGGGATAACTGGAGAGGGTATCTTCCTGCACGGAATTGATCCATGCATTGATTCCGTTGGAAAGGGAGAGGATCAGCGCAATACCGATAATACCGATGGAGCCTGCAAAGGCGGTCAGCAGTGTTCTTCCTTTTTTCGTCATCAAGTTGTTCATGGAAAGAGAAAGCGCGGTAAAAAGGGACATGGAAGGATTCTTTTCTTTTTTCTTTCCCGCCTTCTTTGATTCCACCATTTCATTTCCGTCGTAAGGCGCGGAATCGTCGACCACTTTACCGTCAAGTAATTGAATGATACGGGTAGAGTAGTCCTTCGCCAGATCGGGGTTGTGGGTAACCATGATAACAAGCTTATCCGAGGAAATCTCTTTTAAGAGGTCCATAATCTGAATGCTCGTTACCGAATCAAGGGCGCCGGTGGGCTCGTCGGCAAGGAGAATTTCAGGATCGTTTACCAAAGCTCTGGCAATGGCAACTCTCTGCATCTGTCCGCCGGAAAGCTGATTGGGTCTCTTTTTCATTTGATCCTTCAAACCGACTTTTTCCAAAGCATCCGCCGCCTTTTTCCGCCGTTCCGCCTTGGAAACACCGGAAAGGGTCAGTGCAAGCTCTACGTTGGCAAGCACGCTCTGGTGAGGAATCAGATTATAGCTTTGGAAAACAAATCCGATGGAATGGTTGCGGTACGTATCCCAATCTCGATCCTTAAAATCCTTAGTGCTTTTGCCGCAGATCACAAGATCGCCGGAGGTATAGTGATCCAAACCGCCGATCAGATTAAGGAGGGTCGTTTTTCCACAGCCCGAAGGGCCGAGGATAGAAACAAACTCATTTTTTCTGAAGGATAAATTGATGCCCTTCAAAGCTTCTACTTTGTCACTCTCGGAAAGATAGTCTTTTTTGATATCTATGAGTTTCAGCATAGAGTTTCCTTTCTTTTTGCATAATATATGCAAGACTTCTATTCAAAATTATCATAACAGCCTTGTTTTAACTTGCTATGAATATTTTTCCAAATTTTATTAAAGCTGATACAGTTTTTTTCTGCATATCGTTCAAATTTGCTTCATTGTAACACGGTACATTTGTAATGTAAAGGGAAGCTTTGTTGACAAAATATCGTTTTCAAGCTAAAATGAGTACACTTTGGATATTTTTGAATTTTAGGAGAAAAATGATGTTAACCGGAAAACAAAGAGCCTATCTTCGCTCTCTTGCAAATTCTCTTCCCGCAAAGTATCAAGTAGGAAAGGCAGGTTTTGAGGATGACGCCTTTTTGACACAGCTGAGAGAGGGCCTTGAAAAGAACGAACTGATCAAAGTAACCGTACTTGAAAACGCGGATCTTTCCCCGCGCGAAGTATCCGATAGCATTTGTGAAATGCTCGGTTGCGAGGGCGTACAGGCTATTGGCAACAAATTCGTTCTTTATAAGAAGAGCAAAAAGGATCCTAAGATCGTCCTCCCCAGATAAAAGGAGAAAAATATGACCCTTGATGAATTTTTGTATCTGTTTCAGGCATTTGGATACTTGTTTGTCCTGCTCGCGTCTGTAGCTGCAATGATTGCAAGCGCAAATGTGGATCGCACGTTCAAACGCTATGAAAAGATCTCGTCTGCCAAAGGTCTCAGCGGCGCCGATGCGGCAAGGCAGGTCCTTTTGGCAAACGGTGTAAGCGATGTTCGCGTTGCCCGTACTTCAGGGAAATTGACGGATCATTACAATCCAAAGGATAATACTATTTATCTTTCCGATTCCGTGTATGATTCCGTAGGTATTGCTGCCGTTGGCGTTGCCGCCCATGAAGCGGGCCATGCCGTACAGCACGCTACCGGGTATCTTCCCATTCGCGTACGTTCTGCCATTGTTCCCGTTGTCAATTTCGGTTCTCGATTTGCTATGCCTTTGATTTTGGTGGGGTTGATGCTCTCTGCCGCGGCCAACGCCATTGGCTATGAGATTGCCATGGTTGGCGTTTTTGCTTACAGCCTTTGCGTGATTTTCCAATTGGTAACCCTTCCCACGGAATTCAATGCGTCTGCCCGAGCAATGGAAGCATTGCAAAGCGGCGGTATCCTTGTTGATGAAGAATTGGTCGGTGCGCGAAAGACCCTAACGGCAGCAGCACTGACTTATGTAGCGGCACTGGCAGTGTCACTGACACAGTTTTTAAGATTACTAGCTATCGTTATGGGCGGAAGGAGAAGAAAATGAGTTTTTTTCAAAAGCTTCATGAAAGAATTGCCCGCTTTATGTACGGCAGATACGGAACGGACTCTTTCAACCGTTTCTTGACTGTGCTGTGGCTTATATTCGCGATTCTGAATTCGTTTATCCATAGCCTGGTCTTGTATATTTTTGAATTTATCCTTTGCTTTCTCGTTTTCTTCCGTATGCTTTCCAAAAATTTTGTGATGCGTAGGAAGGAAAACGCTACATACTATCGCTTGTCTACCAAAGTAAAAGGTGTGATCCGTCACTTTGCCGTTCGTATTCGTGAACGGAAGACCACCCGCTTTTTTTCTTGTCCCTATTGTAAGGCTCCTATTCGTATGCCGAGAAAGATCGGAAAATTCAATATCCGTTGTACCAAATGCGGTCAGACCTTTCAAAAAGAGTTTAAGCATTGAGAACAGAAAAGTCCCACAAAAGCAGATGCTTCTGTGGGACTTTTTTTAACTTCAGCAATCGGTTTGCTCTGTTTCTATAGCTTGCATAGCTTCGAAGATCTCACAATACATATAAAGGGAACCTAAACAAAGCACGGAAAGCCCTTCTTCCTTTGCCTTGTTCATCGCCGCTTTCAAAGCGTCTTTTGGAGTATCAAAGGCGGAAGAGGGAATTTTGTTTTCAAGAAAAACTTCCGCAAGCTTCTCAGCGTTTAATGCGCGGGGATTATTAGGGGTGATGCAAAACGCTTCTTTAGCTACTTCTGCCATACGGCGAACCATATAGGGGTAGTCTTTATCTGCCATAACGCCTGTCAGAATGAGAAGCTTTTCTTTGCCGAAATATCTCTTTGTACTTTCTACAGCTCCGTCAACGCCCTCGGGGTTATGCCCTCCGTCAAAAAGCACGGTGGGATGGGAGTGTATGATTTCGTATCTCGCAGGCCAGCGGGCTTCTTTCAAGCCTTCGCGAATTGCTTCTTCGGAAACTATCAAGCCCTTTTTTATGAGAAGGTCAATTGCTTCGAGAACGTTTTGGCAGTTTCCCGGCTGATAGGATCCCAAAAGAGGAAGAAAAAGGTCTTTTCTCTTTCCCGAATCCATAGTAGTTCCCGCAAGTTCTTGCTTTGTTACAGAAAGCTCGTTTCGGTCAATTAGGTAGAGAGGAGCGTGCATTTCTTTTGCTTTTTCTACAATCACGGCTTTTGCAGCACTGTCCTTGCCGCAGTACAAAACAGGGGTTTCTTCTTTAATGATTCCTGCTTTTTCTGCAGCAATGGCTTCAATGGTATCACCGAGAAAAGAGGTGTGATCCAAAGCAATCCCCGTAATGACAGAGAGAATTACGTTTTCCACCACATTGGTAGAATCCAGTCTTCCGCCCATGCCGCATTCCAATACCACAATGTCACACTTTTCTTCGTAAAAGTATTCCATGGCAATGGCGGTAATAAGTTCAAATTCCGTAGGCTTTTCTTCCATACTGTCTGCCAGAGGACGGATCTTTTCCGTGAGCCTTGCCAGTGCTTCGTCGGGAATATCTTTCCCCAAAACTCTCATTCTTTCATTGAAGCGAAGAATATAGGGGGAAGTGTATGAACCTACCCGATATCCTGCGCGAAGCAAAACGGAAGACAGCATTGCACAAAAAGAACCTTTTCCGTTGGTTCCTGCCACGTGGACAAATTTTAATTTCTTTTCGGGATTTCCCAAGAGCTTTAAAAGTTCTCTTGTTCTGGAAAGCCCCGGTTTGGAGCCTTGCCAAAAATTTGTGTGAATATAGCTTAATGCTTCTTGATAGGTCATAAAACCACCTCTTATTGAAGAACCGAATGCATTTGCTTTTCAAATGCGAGATTGCTTTTTAACAAATATAAGATTCCGAATTCCACAAGTCCCGTGCCTAGATAAATCACAAATCGCCAAGCTAAGGTAGCAAAGAAGGGAGAACCGTAGTAAATGTGAAGTCCTAAAGTTTTTATGATCACTGAGCCGATGATGTGGGAAAGGGATACTGCGATAAAAAGTTGCAGAGCTTTTTTTTCTTTCAGTATAGAACCGATCATTCCCGAGCAAATGCCAATGGAAACTGCGCCTAATGTAATGATGGGGTTGATGGCATAGCCTACCAGAAGGCAGCCCACAAGGTCTGCTACAGCGCCTACCAATGCGCCTGCCGTGGGTCCAAAGTAAAGGCCGGCTAAAATCAAAGGCAGATTTTCCAGGCTGAATCGGAAATTCTCACCTACATTGACAGCAAGATATTTCCCAAGAACAATGCTGAATGCCGCCATTACGGCGCATAGCGAAAGGAACTTTGGTGTGATTTTTGTTTTTCTTTTTTGCATAAAAATACCTCCTTTTCCGCTGATCCCATCTGGGTACCGGAAAAGGAGGAAATGTCCTTCTTCGGCAGCGGGATGCGGAACTCAAACCGCAAGGCATTTGCCTTTTCGTCCCTTGAACAACTCCCCGTTCCAAGGGCACTTAACGCTTGAGATCCTACTCTGTTTTTGTTTTCTTTTTTTTGTTGCGAAGCATTGAAAAAAATGCTTGAAGCAGTGTGCGGGATTCCTCCTCCATCAAACCAAAGGAAATTTCAGGCTTATGGTTAAAAGGAAACTTTGTGAGATCTACAACACTTCCCATGGCTCCTGCCTTGGGGTCTTTCGCTGCAACGGTTATTTTTCGTATTCTGGAATTGATAATAGCGCCACAGCACATAGGGCAAGGCTCCAAAGTGACATACATCTCACATTGCCACAGCCGCCAGCCACCAAGCTTTTTGCAAGCCTTTCCGATGGCAACTGTTTCGGCGTGAAGAAGCGCATTTTTCTTCGTTTCCCGTGCATTTCTTCCACGAGCAATGATCTTATCGTCTTTTACGATCACGCATCCAATGGGGACTTCGCCTTCCAAAGCAGCTTTTTCCGCTTCTTTCAGGGCAGCCCTCATAAAAAATTCATCCCGTGTCATCAGCTTTTACACATTTCGGGGTTGTGGGCAGCGCAGAAAGCATTGGCTGCTTTGTTTGCGCCGGAAGTGGGCGTAAATTCTCCTTCGGGAATGGCGTAGGTGTAATAAGCGTATGCAGCATTGCTGGGACGAAGCACGTCATCTGCAATGGAAACGAAGGTGTACTGCGCATCTGCCACCTTGATGGCAACTGGGTATGAGCGCTTGACATCAATGAGAGAAACGGTCTTTACATTGGTGCAATTGGGGCCTGCCACACAGTTCGTATCTGCACAGTAGGAAACGGCTACGTGGCAATCACAAGTAGAATTGGGAAGGGTGGACATCGTGTAGTATCCCGTTGCCGTGCGATTTCCGCGAAGGTCCAAAGCGCAGTTGGGGCCGGCCAAAAGTCCGGAATCTTTGCAGTAGGTTTGTGTGACAAGATTCTTCGTCAGATTTTCCGAGAAGGTCTTTACATTCCCTGCGGCAATGATATCTTCGTGAATTGCAGTCATTACTGCATTCCAAAGGAAGGTTGCGGCTCTTACTTTCGTTTGGCCCGATTTGAAGTTATCCAGCGTCTTTGGTGTATCGTAGCCTGCCCAACAAGCGGCAGTGTAGTAAGGAGTGTAGCCGCAGAAATAAAGGTCCATATCGTTCTGGGTGGTACCTGTTTTACCTGCAACATCAATTTTTGTGCGAAGGGTGATGCCGCTGTAACCGGTACCGGTAGAAACGTTGACAACCTCTTGCAACAATTTTGTGGTGACTGCACAGGTATCTTCGCTGAGGATGACCTCGCGTGTCTTTGATGCTCCGTCAAGAATGACGTTTCCGCTGGAATCCAATACCTTGGTATAGGTTTTCGGCTCGTTGTAAACGCCGTTGTTGGCAATAGCGGCGTAGGCCGCGCACATATCGCGGTTGTATACACCGTTGGTAAAACCGCCGAGAGCTAAAGGTGCGTAGTCCATATCTGCCTTGATGAGAGTAGACAGGCGGTATTTATTTGCAAGGTAATCGTAAGAAGTTTTTGTGCCTAAAAGGTCTACCACTTTAACTGCTGAGGTGTTTTTGGATTCTCTGACGGATTCGGCGACCGTAACCAGGCCTTCGTACGTGCTGTTCCAGTTGCTGGGCCAATACTCATTCTTTTCCTTATCAAAAACAAAGGGAGTATCGTCAAGTACCGTGGAGTAATTGATCAGTCCTTTTTCAATGGCAACGGAATACGCGGACAAAGGCTTGATAGAGGAACCGGGCTGGCGTTGTGCCATCGTTGCTCGGTTAAATCCAAGGGGCGTATCCTTAACGCCTCTGCCGCCTATAATGGCAACAACGTTGCCGTTTGTGTGGTCCATAATGGTCATGGCAGATTCTACCTGCACACCGCTACCGTGAGAAGGGAAGTTGGCATCGTCTTGATAAATGGCATCAAGCTTTCCCTGAATGTTGCGGTCAATGGTGCAATAGATCTGAAGACCGCCGCTGTAAAGGAGGTTCTTTGCTGTTTGCTCGTCATAGTTATAGGTTTCCTGGAGATCTTTGATAACATCAAAAATCAAGGTATCTACAAACCAACTGTGCACCGTGCTTCCCGTTTGATCATCTGATCCTTGTTTTAATACAAGGGTTTCTTCTTGCGCAGCACGGATTTCCTCTAAAGTGTAGGTTTTTTCTATGTCAGTATTTTTGTACATTTCCTCCAATACCGTCCAGCGTCTTTCTTCGTTCTTGTCGGGATTGGAGATGGGATTCCATTTGGATGGGTTTTGCGGAATGGAGGCAAGGGAAGCACATTCCACCAAAGTAAGCTCGGATACTTCTTTTCCAAAGTACTGATATGCCGCGGCAGAAACACCGTAGCAGCCCTTGGCAAGATAGATGGTATTCAGGTACATTTCCAAAATTTCCTGCTTGGAACGCTTGCTCTCAAGGTTCAAAGCGCGCAAAATCTCCTGGATCTTTCGCTGAATGGTGACGTCGTCTTCACCGGTAACGTTTTTGATCAGCTGCTGGGTGATGGTGGAACCGCCGTAGCTGTCGTTTCCGGAAAGAAAACCAAGAACGGCGCCTGTGGTACGGCGGATATCAATGCCGTCGTGAGTAAAGAAACGCTTGTCCTCAATGGAAACGAAAGCATTGATAAGATCCTCGGGCATTTCCTCGTAGGAGACCCACATACGGTTTTCCGTTCCGTAAAGGCGCTCTTCCTCCCACTCTACCCATTGAATACTGCCGTCAGCGGCTTTCTCTTGATAGTAGATCGACGTGGTAAGGCTGGAGTCGTACTTTAAATTATCTATGTCATATACGGGGTCTACGTAATTCTTGATATAAACCACCAAAGCACAGGCCATGGCAGATCCTGTAATGATACCGATCAAAAGCAGAGTCAAAACGATATTCAGAGCGTATGTTACGATTTTTCCCGTGTATTTGGAAAGGGTAAAAACAACTCGTTTGCTTGCGGAAGCAAATACGGTGTTCTTTTTACTTTCGCCGATCGTTGTGTTGCTTTTTGCAGAGTTTTCTTTCGACGGTAACGGTTTCTTGGGTTCGTTTTGTTTCATAATTTCTCCTCGTCACGTGTTCTGTGTGAGACGTAGATGAAAAGCTATTTCAATACAACGTTTTCTTCCCCCAGAATTTCAATCAATTCCCGATAAACGGTGAGGGTGAGCTGAACGGAGAGGGCGTCTGCACGGAAAAGTTTCTCCGTGTCCCGATAATAAAACAGGCAGGGGGTATTCCCTGGGAAAATGCGAAGCAATGCCACCACTCTCTTTTCTATTTTACTCTCTTTTGTGGGGAAACGCAAGAATATTTTGGAAACAGACTGAAAATTTAAGTTTTTTTTGCTTTTTTCAAGAGGCGTGTTGCTCTCATTTTTTGTTACGGGGGCGTGGCTTGCCGCATCCTTTTCAGAGAGGATCTCGTCGGCAAGAATTTTAATCTCCTCATCTTTGGTATTGACAGTGCCGAAAATCGCTACGACTCTGTCTTCTTCCAATAGGGGAGAAAATCTGGAAAGCGCTTTGGGAAATACGATGACCTCGCACATTCCCGTTTGGTCTTCCACTTGCACAAAAGCCATCTTCCCACCGCTGCGTACCTGTTTTAAGGTCACGTGACTGACAAGGCAAAGCAGTGCCACTTTATCTCCATCGCGGAAGGAATCCGTTTCCGTTCGGAAAGAAAGGATATCCACAGCGCCGATTTTCTTTGCAATAGACGCTAAGTCCTTCAGTGGATGACCGGAAAAATACACACCGCAGGACGCTTTTTCACCGTGTAAGCGTTCTTTTTCCGTAAAATCGGGAATGTCGGGAAATTCTTCGTCTTTTGTTTGGGTCTGTATGCTTTCTGCTGCATCAAACAGACTCATTTGCCCGGGCATAACGCTTCTCTGCGCCATGCCGACGGTAGCAAGGGTGACATCGCTTGCTGCGATAAGCTTTGCGCGGCTGATGCCGAAAGAATCTAAGGCGCCCGATAAGATCAGACTTTCCAAAGCCTTTTTGTTCAGCCCGTGAGGGCGCATGCGCTCAGCAAAATCGCGGAAAGAGTGGAAAGGTATTTTGCTTCTTTCGCGGAAAATGTGTTCGATCAAGCCTTCTCCCACATTTTTCACGCCAACCAGTCCGAAGCGCAAAGCGTTTTGAGCAACGGAGAAGGAAAGGCGGCTTTCGTTAATATCGGGAGGAAGTATGGTAATGCCCATTCTTTGACATTCGCTGAAATAATAAGCGTACTTATCGCTGTCCAATTGGCTTGTCAAAATAGCGGCCATGTATTCCTTGGGATACTTGCACTTCAAATACGCCGTGCGATAGCTTAAAAGAGCGTAAGCTGCTGCGTGGGATTTGTTGAAGGCGTATTTGCCGAATTGATCCATTTCGCTCCAGATAGCCTCAGCATTTGCAGAGGAGATCCCTCTTGCCAATGCGCCTTCACATTCCAAAGAACCGTCTGCTTTTTTTAATCCGTGAAGAAAAATTTCTTTTTCTTGCGCCAGAACAGTCTGATTCTTTTTTGACATGGCTTTGCGAACAATATCGGCTCTGCCAAAGGAATAGCCTGCAAGCTTTCGGAAGATTTCCATAACCTGTTCCTGATACACGATACAACCGTGGGTATAGGATACAATTTCATTGATTTCGCTTACCTTATGGCTTGTAACTCCGTTTGTTCTGTTTTCCAAAAAGCGGGGAATGGAGTCCTTGGGGCCCGGGCGGTAAAGGGCAATGGCAGCAGTAATATCATCAAGGCTTTCAGGCTTGATCTGAAGCATCAGCGCTTTCATCCCCGAAGATTCGATCTGAAACATTCCTGCAGTTTCTCCGCGAGAGATCATTTCAAAGGTTTCCTTATCGTCAAGAGGAATGGAATGAATATCAAATTCCGGCTGTTTTCTTCGGACTTCTTCCACAGCATCGCGGATAATGGTCAGATACCTTAAGCCAAGAAAGTCGATCTTTAAAAGGCCAAGGTCGGCGAGTTCGTTCATAGTGAACTGGGTGACTTTGATCCCGCCGGAAGTTGCAAGTGGCACGTAATGGTCTACGGGCTTATCCGTCAGCACCACGCCTGCAGCGTGAATGGATGCATTTCTCGGCATCCCTTCCAGACTTTTGGCAATATCGATCAGCTCTTTTTCCTGACCGCTTTGGCACATGGCGCGAAGACTTTCATCACCCGCCAATGCTTTTTCTATGGTCATATCCAAAAAGCGAGGAATCTTTTTTACGATCTTGTCCACGTCACCGTAAGGAATACCCATCACGCGACCCACGTCACGAACTGCCGCGCGCGCCGCCATGGTGGAAAAGGTTACGATCTGCGCCACGTGATCCTTTCCGTATTTCTCCGTAACGTATTCAATGACCTCGTGGCGGCGCTCCATGCAAAAGTCAATATCAAAGTCGGGCATGGAGATTCGCTCGGGGTTGAGAAAACGCTCAAAGATAAGTTGATTTTTTAAAGGGTCAAGCTCCGTAATATCAAGACACCAGGCTGCAAGACTGCCTGCACCGCTGCCTCGTCCGGGGCCTACGTAGATACCGCTTTTCTTGGCGAAGGATACAAAATCCGCAACGATGAGAAAATAGTCGCAAAAGCCCATATTCTCCACGGTTTCAAGCTCGTAGCTTAGTCTTTCTTCATAGGGTTTTCTGTCAGAGATCCCGTTTTCCTCGAATCTCTTGTTTAAGCCCTCAAGGCAAAGCTTTTTCAAATACACGGGAGAAGAAAGGCCGGAATCGTTTTTAAAAGAGGGAAGATGGGCGGAAGTAAAGTCAAAATCCACCTGACAGCGCTCTGCAATTTTTGCGGAATTGGAAATTGCTTCGGGGTGTTTGGGGAAAAGAGCCACCATTTCCTCAGTGGATTTTAGGTAAAACTCCTCCGTTTCAAAGCGCATACGATCTTCGTCTTGCAAGGTTTTTCCCGTTTGAATGCAAAGGAGAATATCGTGGCTTTTGGCATCTTCACGGTTGAGATAGTGAACGTCGTTGGTAGCAACAAGAGGAAGCCCTAGCTCCTCGGAAATGGAAATCAGCGCGGAATTTACCCGAAGCTGATCGGGAATGTTGTGATCCTGAAGCTCCAGGTAAAAATGATTCTCACCAAAAATTTCGGAAAGGACTTTTGCTTCTGCTTTGGCGCCGTCAATATTACCTGCCAGGATCAATTGAGGAATCTTGCCTGCAAGGCAGGCGGAAAGAGCAATCAGCCCTTCGTGATGCTTTTGCAGAAGCTCTGTATCAATTCTTGGTTTCTGGTAAAAGCCTTCCGTAAAGGAGGTGCTGACCAAGGTCATCAAATTTTCATAGCCGGTCATGTTTTCGCAAAGCAGTACCAGGTGATAATACTCTCTGTCCTGAGGCTCTTTGTCTGTCAGCTTTCTCGGAGCTACATATACCTCGCACCCGATAACGGGATGAATTCCTTCTTTTTTCGCCGCCTGATAGAAAGCAATGGCACCGTACATTACACCGTGATCGGTAATGGCTACGGATTTTTGTCCCAATTCCTTGGCACGACGGAAAAGACGGTCGATGCGTACCGCGCCGTCTAAGAGTGAATATTCCGTGTGTAAATGAAGATGGGCAAAATCCTTATTTTCCATAGGAATTCCTTTGACAGAATAGATTTTTTATACTATAATGGCATGTAAATTTAAAACGTATAACTCAACACAATAAATTATAGCATAAAAAGATACGGAATTCAACCTTTCGGAGAGAAAAATGAGACAGGAAACCATTCGTTTTGAAAGCTATGAACTAACTAGCGGCGGCTTCGTTCGCACAGGTACCATTATGCGGCACATGCAGCAGGCTGCCCGTGAGGATCTTTTGTCTTTCGGCATCAGCTACGAGGATATGCGGAAAAAGAATATGGCCTTTGTCATCTCCCGTATGGCGATCCGCTTTGAAAGACCTGTTTACGGTGAACGTCCATTGCTTTTGAAAACCGGTCCCAATCCCATTCACGGTGCCACGTTTCCCCGTTCCTTCGTTTTGGAAGATGAACAGGGCGTATGTATGCGTGCAATGAGCCTTTGGGCGCTTTTGGATTTTGAAAAAAGAAGTCTGCTTCGTCCCTCGGCCCTTTGGAAAGAGCTTGATTGCTCTGAGGATTTTTCGGAGGGGCTTGCCTGCGAACGCTTGGTACAGCCTCGTGGAATTGCACCTGATTACAGTGACACCCGCCGTGTCTACGCGTCCATGCTGGATCAAAATAATCATCTCAATAACTGTAATTACGCCGATCTTGCCACCGATCTTCTCCCTCAGGGACGGGATCTCGTCCGCGAGATCCACATTGCCTTTCAACACGAAGCCCGACTCGGGGAGATGCTGAAAATGGAAGGCTATGAAACGGAAGACGGCTGTCTCGTTTCCGGCTCTTTTGCCGACAGAGAAGAGTATTGTTTTTTGTGTAAAATCAAGAATTTTTGAGGAATATTATGTTTCACGTAATTAAGAAAGAAAAAAATGCCCGCCGCGGCGAATTCCATACCGTTCACGGCACGGTTCAGACCCCTGCTTTTATGAACGTGGGAACCAGTGCCGCCATCAAGGGCGGTATTGCCGCTGACGATCTTGAAAAATTAAAATGTCAGATCGAGCTTTCCAATACCTATCATCTCCACGTTCGTCCCGGTGACGACGTGATCTACGAAATGGGCGGCCTCCACCGATTTATGAATTGGAATAAGCCTATCTTGACGGATAGCGGCGGATTTCAGGTGTTTTCTCTTGCTGCACTGAATCGCATTGATGATGACGGCGTGGTGTTCCAAAGCCATATTGACGGCAAGCGTATCTTTATGGGTCCCGAGGAAAGTATGCAGATTCAAAGCCATCTCGGCTCTACCATTGCCATGGCGTTTGATCAGTGCATTGGAAACCCTGCAGGCAGGGAAGAAGCTCTTATTGCATCGGAGCGTACCGTCCGTTGGCTGGAACGATGTAAAAAGGAAATGGCAAGGCTCAATTCCCTGGAAAGAACCATTAACCCCAATCAGCTTTTGTTTGGTATTAACCAAGGCTCCGTTTTTCACGATCTTCGCGTGGAGAATATGAAGCGCATTGCGGAAATGGATCTGGACGGATACGCCATCGGCGGTCTTGCCGTGGGTGAAACTGCCGATGTCATGTATGACATTATTGAAACCGTGGAGTCTCATGCTCCTCACGATAAGATCCGTTATCTGATGGGCGTAGGTACTTGTGAAAACATCATTGAAGCCGTTTGGCGCGGCGTGGATCTTTTTGACTGCGTCATGCCCAGCCGCAATGCCCGCCATGGTCATCTTTGCACCCACGACGGCATTATCAATCTCAATAACAATCGCTATGAAAGAGATCCCTTGCCTATTGATCCCAAGTGTGACTGTCCCGTTTGCCGCCGTTATTCCCGCGCGTATATCCGTCACCTTTTAAAGGCAAAGGAAGCCCTCGGTCAGCGCCTTGCGGTAATGCACAATCTCTATTTCTATAACACCTTGATGGAAGATATCCGCAAAGCCTTGGAGGAAGATCGCTTTGAGGCCTTCCGTGCAGAGAATTCCAAAAAACTGGGTACCCGCATCAAGTAAGGAGAAGTATGGAAGAACAGATCGAACTTGTGGCGACATGCCTTTTCGGCTTGGAAAAATTCGTGGGCGAAGAAATTGATTCTCTCGGCTACGAGAGGGTAGAAACCATTGACGGAAGAATTACCTTCCGCGGCCCCCTTTCTGCCATTGCCAGAGCCAATCTTTGGCTTCGTTTTGCCGAGCGTGTTTTTATTAAAATGGGGGAATTTTCTGCCCGTAGCTTTGAAGAACTCTTTCAGGGAGTAAAAGCCCTTCCTTGGGAACGGTGGATCGGTCCCGACGATGCCTTTCCCGTGAAAGGCCACTCGGTACGCTCGGAATTAAA
Organism: Eubacteriales bacterium; assembly: GCA_045531235.1. Classification (GTDB taxonomy): domain Bacteria; phylum Bacillota; class Clostridia; order Oscillospirales; family SIG627; genus RGIG5579. The sequence goes on along the minus strand of JAZSDQ010000045.1, from coordinate 20,804 downwards.
AAGCCTTCCCGATTGCCAAAGCATTGTGAAAAAAGCGGTGGTGGACCGCCTTTCCGCAGAATACGGAGAAACGTGGTTTACGGAAGAGGGAACCCGTATGCAGATCGAGTTCTTTATTCTCAATGACAAAGCCACGCTTTTAATCGATACCTCAGGCGCGCCCCTTTATCAGAGAGGGTATCGGAAAAATACAGGCGAAGCGCCCATTCGCGAAACGCTTGCTGCTGCCCTTTGCCGCATTGCCCGTCCGAGAGAAGACGTCCTTTTCTGGGATCCTTTTTGCGGCAGTGGAACGATCCCCATTGAAGCGACTCTTATGATGCAGAATATCGCGCCCGGCTCTTTCCGCCGTTTTCTCGGCGAAGAGTTTTTAGATCTTCCCGAATCTATTTGGACAGAAGCCCGCGAGGAAGCAAAGGACTTGAGAAAAAACACTTCCTTTGAAGCTTTTGCCAGTGATATTGATCCCAATATGGTAGCAATGGCAAAGATCAATGCAGAAAATGCGGGAGTTGCCGACCGTATCCGCTTCTTCCCCAAAAATGCACTGGGGATTGAAACTCACGGAAGGCGGGGCACCATCGTCTGTAATCCTCCTTACGGTGAACGTCTTGACAGCCGAGAGGAAGTATACCGCCTGTATTCCGCTATGGGCGGCCATTGGAAAAAGCTTGACCGTTGGCAGATCTACGTCATAACAAGCGATGAAGAATTCCAGCGCCACTACGGCCGAAGAGCAGATAACGTCCGTAAACTTTATAATGGTATGCTCAAATGCTTTTACTATCAATTCTATAAGCCTCCCGTGGAAAAGGATCACCCCTTCCGCCCTAAAAAAGACTTTAAAAAGAAATAAAAAAAGAAGCCTCAAACGAGACTTCTTTTTTCACTACAGTTCTTCGGTTACAGGTTCGATATCATCACGGAATTGCTGCTCGTACAGCCGTTTATACATTCCGTCATTGGCAAGAAGGGTTTCGTGGTCGCCTTGCTCCAGGATTTTTCCCTTGGAGATCACGGCAATCTCATCGGCATTTTTAATGGTGGAAAGTCGGTGTGCTACCACAAGTGTGGTTCTGCCTTGACAGAGCTTATCCAGCGCCTTTTGAATGAGAATTTCCGTTGTGTTATCCAGCGCGCTCGTTGCTTCATCAAGAATGAGAATGGGAGGATTCTTCAAAAATACTCTGGCAATGCAAAGTCTTTGCTTCTGGCCGCCGGAGAGCCTTACGCCCCGTTCACCGATAACCGTATCGTAGCCCATATCAAGGCTCATAACGAAATCGTGGATATTGGCAAGCTTTGCCGCCGCAATGACTTCCTCGTCGGTGGCGTCCAGCCTGCCGTAAAGAATATTGTCACGAATGGATGCGTTAAAGAGATATACGTCCTGCTGAACGATACCGATGTTTCTCCGCACAGATTCACGGGTAAGCTTTGAAAGATCCTTGCCGTCGAGAAGAATCTGACCTTCCCGAATGGGATAAAAATTAGGGATCAAATGGCAAATGGTGGTTTTACCGCCGCCGCTGGGACCTACAAGAGCAAAGGTTTTTCCTTTTCCTACGGTCAGATCAATGCCCTGTAATACGTCTGTTCCTTCTTCGTAAGCGCTGACAACGCCGCGGAATTCAATGTTGCCGGAGAGCGTGCCTGCGTCCTCGGCATAGGGGGCATCCTCCTCGGGAGTGGTATCAAGAATCTGCAGAAAACGCTCAAAGCCTGCTACGCCGTTTTGGAACTGCTCCATAAAGCGGATTAAAGTATTGACAGGGTTTAAAAACAAATTGATGGAAACGATAAAGGCGGAGTAATCGGCAAAAGTGATCTTGCCGTTATACATAAATATACCGCCTGCAATGAGCACGACTACGTTAAACACGTCGGTAATAAAGCTGGTAGCTGAGTGGAATACACCCATAGCGTGGTAAGCATCACGGCTGGACGTAATGAAATCTACGTTGCCTTCTTCAAATTTTTCCTGCTCTTTCTCTGCATTGGTAAATGCTTTCGTAACGCGGATTCCTGCAATACTGCTTTGCAAAGCACCGTTGATCTTTGCCATGGCCTCTCGGTTTCTCTGAAAAGCATCGCGCATTTTTAAGCGTGTGAAAGCGGAAACCAGAACGAGAAGGGGAACGCAGCAGAAAACGATCAGCGCCAGGCGCCATTCAATAGTGGAAAGATAGGTAAAGGAAACGATGATAGAGATGGAACAAATGAGAACGTTTTCGGGGCCGTGGTGAGCGAGCTCGGAAATATCTTTCAGATCGTTGGTTAGTCTTGACATAATCTTTCCCGTTTCATTGCTATCGAAAAAGGAAAAGCTCAGCCTTTCAAGGTGTGAAAACAGCTGACTGCGCATTTCTGCCTGCATTCTTACACCCATAATATGGCCTTGGTACTGAATGAAGAAATTCAAAAGCATACGGATAAAATACAGAGCAAGCAAGCAGAGACCGAAAACAACGATCATTCTCCAGTTTTGATTGGGAATCAGATCGTTGAGCATGGTACGGGTTACCATGGGGTAAACCACGCCTACAAGAGCCACCATCAATGAAGCGAGCATATCCAAAAGAAAGATCTTTTTGTGTGGCTTATAGTACTCTAAAAAACGTTTTAGCATGAATAGTCCTTTCTCAAAAAACAGATCCCCATTTAGGGGATCTGTGACAAAACTTAAGCGATGATTTCACCCTTGTTGTTAAACAGGGGAAGCTTTTCCAAATAAATAATATCCGAGCGATTTTGCGCATCACCCTCTGCAAGAATGGCACATTTCCCTGCAACGCTGCCGCCGGCTTTTTCTACCAGGGATTCCATAGCTTCCAAGGATGCACCTGTGGAGATAACGTCGTCGATCAAGAGGATCTTCTTTCCTTTCATTTTTTCAACGTCGGCAGTATCAAGATACAAAGTTTGCTCTTTTGCCGTAGTGATCGAGCGGAACGTGTGCTTGAAAACTCCCGTCATATAAAGCTTGGGATTTTTTCTTGCCAAAAGGTATTCTTTTCTGCCGCTCTGCCTTGCCATTTCGTGGATCAAGGGAATGGCTTTTGCTTCGGGAGCGAAAAGGTAGTCAAATTCAATATCCTTTACCTTCTCCAAAAGCTTTTCGGCGCAAGCGACGGTAAGATCGGGGTCACCGAAAATTACAAAGCCTGCAATGGAAAGATTTTCGTTTAAAGGACAAATAGGGAGGGCTCTCTCCAGCCCTGCAATGGTCATTTTGTGATACAATTGCATTTTCGTTTCTCCGTTCGTAATATCATTTTTATTATACACTCTTTTTATGATTCGTCAAGAAAATAGGCGTAAAAATGCACTTTCTTTGTCGAAAGTCTTGACATAGAGCTTATGATTTGATAACATAGTATCGAAAACAAGATTACAAGGAGATGGATTCTTTTGAAAAGCACTATTACACTGCCGCCGTACACTCGAAAAGAGGAAATATGTAATATGATCACTCATATTATAGGAGGGGCTTTCGGCATCCTTGCGCTGGTTCTGTGTGTCATTCGCTCAGCGTTATCGGGCTCTGTGGTATCGGTGGTTTCTTCTGCTGTTTACGGCTCTTCCATCATCCTTTTGTTTACCATGTCCAGCATTTATCACGGTCTTGTACCCATAAAAGCAAAAAAAGTATTCCGTGTCATTGACCATTGCACCATTTACCTTCTCATCGCAGGGACGTATACGCCCATCGTTCTCGTTTCTCTGTACAAAATCACTCCCATAAAAGCCTTGATTTTATTTTTCGTTGTGTGGGTCTCGGCATTGGTTGCCATCGTTCTGACCGCTGTAAATATGCATAAATTCCGTGTGTTTTCCATGATTGCATATCTTGCCATGGGGTGGTGCGTCTTGTTTTGTCTGAAAGAAACGATCCTTGCATTGGGTGCGCAGGGAATGTGGCTCATTTTTATCGGCGGTGTGCTTTATACCATCGGCGCAGTGATTTATATGATGGGCAAAAAGAACAATGTACAGTATGTTCATTCTGTCTTTCACGTTTTCGTTCTTTTTGCTTGTATCCTTCACTTTTTTGCAATTTTTCTTTATGTTCTATAATTTTGATTTGCCTTTTTTCATAAAAAAGAAGCTGCATATGCAGCTTCTTTTTTATTTTCTTTTATTTTACGATTTCGGGAAGGCCCGCGGCAGCAACACTCTGACCGACTCTGCGGTTGGTTTCATCGGGAAGCGCAATGTTGATATTCAGTTCGGGATATTCTTCCTTCAAAACCTTCTTGCAGGTTTCTACCAAAGCTTCGCCGCCTTTTCCGCTGGTAACTCTACCGAGAAGCAAAAGGTGACGGATGCTGTAAATCTCGCTGTAAAGGGGCAGGGTATGTGCAAGATATGCACCAATGGAACGGTAAATATCAAGAGCTTTTTCGTTGCCTTTTTCTACTTCTGCCTGGACGACCTTCAGCTTTTCAGCGGGGGAAAGGGCAGGATCCAATTCGATTCCTGCATTGGGCGCAAGCTTAATAACACCATCCTGAGAGAAGTATTTTACGCCGCATCCGATATCGCCGCTCCATTCGTCTTCCATGGCGCCGGGATTGGCGTCGATGGGAGTAAATGCAAGCTCGTTCAGCCAACCGGTAACGTTGCCCTTTTCGTCAACATAACCGCCTGCTTCGCTGGTACCCATGGCAATACCGAGAACGGAATTGTCCTTCAGTTCCATTGCGCCTGCGAGCGCCGTGACGTCGCCGTCGTTAGCAACAAGGAGAGGAACGTCGCCGATCTCTTTGCCTGCACGGATGTAGATATCTTTTACCTTGGCATTGAAATCTTCGGGGGATACCTTTAAAAAGAGAGAAGCGAGCATTGTTCTGTTGTCTACGTAAATACCGGCAGAGCTGATACCGATGGCATCGACGCGAGGCATTTTAGAGGCTGCCGTGCGGAATGCTTCCACGATTCCGTTAAAGTGATATTCGGGATCGGAGTTGGTCTTGGGGAACCAGACCACTTCCTCGGAATATACCACTTCGCCATCGATCACTGCGCTGACCTTGCGGTCGCTTCCTCCGGCGTCAAAGCCGATGCGGCAGCCATCCATGTGACCGCCAACGGGTTGAGAAGCATCTTTTTCTTCAGGCTTTGCGGAATAGGGGAGAAGCTTTACCGTAAAGGGAGATTCGTAAACATCACCCATGGTCTTGAAATCAAATTTTCTGGCGCCATCAGCGGAATATTCTTTTTTGATGTATTCGTATACCTTTTCATTTCCGCAAACGGTAACCTCAAAGCCGCCCTTTGCCCAAAGAAGAAACTTGATCTTCCTTTCAATGTAATAGCAGTCTGCAGCGAAATGCTCATCGTCACCGTAGATTTTGGTGTCAAGGACCGCTACCTTTCCGTCGTTACGGCGAATGGCTACTGCGATGGGCTCGGAAGCACCTTTCAGATATTCATTTTCCCAACGGTAAAAGGGGAGAAAATCGGGGTCCAAAGCGGGCTTGTTTTTCAGTTCTACGCTAAATCCTAAATGTTTCATTACTGATACCTTTCTCCGGCGATGATGACATCGTCGATTTCCATTTTATCGGAAATGATCAAAAGGTCGGCGTCAAAGCCTTCTTTGATCTGTCCCTTGTTAATGCCGAGAAGCTTTGCAGGGGTCTCGGTAGCCATTTTCACAGCTTCCTCGAAGGAAATACCCATCTTGACCGCGCATTTTACGCAGTGCCAAAGAGTAGAACCGCTTCCTGCAAGGGTGTCGGTGCCGTCAAGGTAAACAGCACCGTCACGAACCTTTACGGGAATGCCGCCGGATTCGGATACCGTTCCTTCGGGAAGACCGGCGGGACGAATGGCATCACTGATCAGGGTGAGACGATCGCTGCCGAACATTTTGTATGCGGCAAGAATGCTTGCCTTGTGAATGTGTACACCGTCACAAATGATCTGTGCCCAAATGCCTTTTTCCGCAGCGGCACCGATGGGACCGGGCTTGCGATGGTGGAGGGGCTGCATGGCATTGAAGGTGTGAGTCAGGCAGTTTGCACCGTTTTCAATGGCTTCAATGGCAGTATCGTAATCGGTATCGGTGTGGCCGAGAGAAGCGATCACGCCCTCGGAGGTAATACGGCGGATGAACTCCATACTGCCCGGTTGTTCGGGAGCTACGGTAATCATTTTTACCTTGCCGAATTTTTTGAATTCTTCATAGTCGGGTGCCTTGATATAATCTTCGTTTTGCGCGCCTTTATATTTTGGGGAAATGTAGGGTCCTTCCAGGTGAAATCCGGGGATCTGCGTTCCGGGGAAATCCGTTTTTGTATGGGTAACTTCAATGAGCGTTTCTGCGTCCATGGTCATGGTCGTAGGAAGCCAAGTGGTGGTTCCTTTTTTTGCGAGAAAGTCGCACATTGGTTCGAAGTTCGCGTCCAGCGCATCCATTCCGATACAGCCGTGAGCGTGTACTTCGATCATGCCGGGGACAACGCGTCTTCCCTCAGCATCAATGCCGGTAAGTCCTTTTTCTTGATTGATGGAAACAATTTTTCCGTCTTCCATTACAATGTTACAAAGCGTACCCCCTATCAGGGCGTTTTTTATTACATTGCGATTCATTGGTTCCTCCTTGTTAAGTTGGTTTTTTCATTATATCACACTTTTTTTCAGATGAAAAGCAAAAATAAGTGTTTACTTAACAATAAAATTTGCATTTTTCAGTAAAAAAACGCTTGCTTTTTTTGTCAAAAAGAGGTAAAATGTTTTTGTGAGGTGATCGTGTGGAATACAAAAAGACAGTGCTAAAAAAAGAGTTTGCTGTGGACGATGTTATTTCTGTTCACTATTTTGAGTATGCGGTGGATTTTGCATTTTCCGGTGAGCTTCATGATTTTTGGGAGCTTGTTTATGCAGATAAAAATGAGCTTGTGATCACTGCAGATACCAAAGAAATTATTTTGCCTCAAGGTACGATGTTTTTGCATCAACCGATGGAGTTTCACAATGTTCGCGGCAACGGGCAGAATGCACCGAATTCCGTCATCGTTGCATTTTCATCTCAAGCAAAAGAACTGTATGAATTGGCCGGCCGTCCTCTTATTTGTACGGAATCGGAAAAATCCTTTTTGTCAGGGATCATCGAGGAAGCCGTCAATGCTTTTTCAACACCCTTGGGCGATCCGTATACCGCCGAGCTTGTTCGAAGAGAAAAATCTGCATTTGGTTGTGAGCAATTGATTTCTCATCGTTTGGAGGAGCTTTTTATCTCTTTGATCCGCCGCTATCACGGAGATGGTGTAAAAGAGGAAACGGAAAAGGAAGTTCACCGTCGTAGAAAAGATGAAGAGCGGCTTCGCTTGATCTGCGATTTTTTGAATGAAAATATTGAAAAGGATCTTTCTTCTTTAGATATTCAAAGGCAGTTTTTTATCAGTGAGTCTTCCTTGCAAAAGCTGTTTCAGCATAAAGTCGGTTGCGGTGTGATGCAACATTTTCAGCGTATGAAAATTGACCGTGCCAAGGAGCTTATTCGCGAAAAAAAGCTGAATTTTTCTGAAATTTCTCATCAGCTTTCATATTCCTCCATTCACTATTTTTCCCGTCGATTTAAGGCGGTTACCGGCATGACTCCTTCAGAATATGCCTCCAGCATTAAGTCAATTTCTCTATCTGATAAGTGAGGAATGCTTATGCGGACTATTTTTTCAAACCTTATAGTTCTATATGTCTTCCTGTTTCTTGGATGGCTTTTTGGAAAGATTCGCAAGGAACTGCCGGATTATGCAAGCTTAATTTCTTTTTTGATCGTGAATCTGTTTTTGCCGTGCAAGATTTTCCGATCTCTTTCTCAAAATTTTACGATAGCTTATTTGAAAGAGCATTATACCATTGTTTTGTTCGGCGTATTGTTTTTGGCCATTTTAATATTGATCGCTTACCCCATCGCGCATTTGTTGACCAAAGACCACTATGAAAAAAATGTATACCGCTATTCCGTTGCCATTTGTAATTACGCTTATCTTGGCTATGTACTCATTGAGGAATCCCTTGGGCTTGCGGCGCTTACAGGTATGATCCTCTTTTGTGTTCCTTTCAGCATTTATACCAACAGCTTCGGGTTTCTTCTTTTAACGGAGAAGAAATTCACGGCGAAGAACCTTTTTAATACCATTACCGTTTCTCTGGTTTTCGGAATGATTTTCGGCTTGTTTCATATCCCCGTTCCGTCATTCTGTGATAAGATATTATCTATGGGTTCCGCTTGTGCAGGTCCACTTGCCATGATTATTACAGGGCTTGTTCTTTCCACCTTTTCGTTTAAGGAATTGATTTGCGATAGATCCGTCTATGTGATGACTTTTTTCCGACTTGTGGGACTTCCGCTGCTTTTGTTTTCCATTTGCAAGGTATTCGGCTTGGATGAAGTTGTTGTGTTCGCCGTTCTGATGGCGTGCATGCCCGGCGGTTTGAACCCCATCGTATTTCCAAAGCTTATAGGGAAGAATTGCCGCATTGGCGCAAGTCTTACTCTCATTACCCATATTTTTTCGATGGCAACCGTTCCTTTATGGGTGTATCTTGTGTTGTAAAAACACTTGACAAACTCTCTTTTCGTGTGTTATACTACCCAAGCTGCAAAACGCCTTGCAGCTTATGCGGATTTAGCTCATTTGGTAGAGCGCGACCTTGCCAAGGTCGAGGTGGCGGGTTCGAGCCCCGTAATCCGCTCCATTTGGCCTGGTAGTTCAGTTGGTTAGAACGCTAGCCTGTCACGCTAGAGGTCAGGGGTTCGAGCCCCCTTCAGGTCGCCAAAGCTTCTGCCTTGCAGAAGCTTTTTTGTTTTTAGGAGGCTTTATGCGCGTTATCGCCCATATCCAAACGGATTTTCCCACAAAATTTGCCATTCCCAGACAAAGCGGAATTTTGGATGAACTGGAAAGCCGTATCGTTTTTGAAAAGGAATTTCAAAATCCGGACTTTATTCGAGGTATTGAGGAATTTTCTCATCTTTGGCTTCTTTGGTGCTTTTCCGAGAATGAAGATAAAGGCTATTCTCCCACGGTTCGACCGCCGCGGCTGGGCGGCAACGAAAGAAGGGGAGTTTTTGCTACCCGATCTCCGTTCCGTCCCAATCCCATCGGCCTTTCCTGCGTCCGTCTTTGTCGCATTGAAAAAACTGAGCAAGGAATGGTGCTTGTGGTCAAGGGTGCCGATCTTATGGACGGCACTCCCATCTTTGATATTAAGCCGTATCTTGCCTATACCGATTCACATCCCGAGGCTTCCGGAGGATTTGCCCAAAGGCATTTATCGGACGGTCTTGAGGTGTGCTGCGATGCTTTGCTTTTAGAGAAGCTTCCAATGGAAAAGAGAGGATCTTTACTTGAAATTTTGCGGCAGGATCCCCGTCCTTCCTATCAGGAGGATTCTCAAAGGATCTACGGCTTTTCTTTTGCAGGCTTTGAAATTCGTTTTACGGTTTCTCAAGGTATTGCCAAGGTGGTTTCCATCGAAAAAGCATAAAAAAGCACCCGAAAGGGTGCTTTTTTGTTTAATCGATCAGGCTTTTCAGCTTTTCTGCAAGATCTGTCTTTTCCCATGGAGCGTCCAGTTCCTCGCGACCCATGTGTCCGTAGGAAGCAAAGGGCTTATAAATAGGACGGCGCAGATCAAGAGTGCGGATAATGCCTTGAGGAGTCAGGTCAACCAGCTCCTGAAGCTTTTCGGCAATCACGTCATCGGCAAGTAGTCCTGTGCCGAAAGTATCCACCAAAACGGAGGTGGGTTTTGCTACACCGATGGCATAGGAGATCTGAACTTCGCATTTTTTGGCAAGTCCCGCGGCAACTACGTTCTTTGCAAGGTATCTTGCAGCATAGGAAGCGCTGCGGTCTACCTTCGTGGGATCTTTGCCGGAGAATGCACCGCCGCCGTGACGGGAATAGCCGCCGTAGGTATCCACGATGATCTTTCTGCCGGTCAGGCCGCTGTCGCCCTGGGGACCGCCTACTACAAAGCGACCTGTGGGGTTAACGAAGATCTTGGTGTTTTTATCAATCAGCTTGCGATCAATGGTAGGACGGATCACGTGCTTGATAATGTCTTTACGAATGGTCGTCTGATCTGCAGTGGCACTGTGCTGGCTGGAGACTACGATGGTTGCAATGCGACGGGGAACGCCGTCTTCATATTCTACGGTAACCTGCGTTTTTCCGTCGGGACGAAGATAGGGGAGAACACCGCTTTTTCTGGCGTTGGTTAAGGTTTTTGCAAGTTTGTGTGCCAAGGAAATGGGCAGAGGCATAAGCTCGGGAGTTTCGTCGCAAGCATAGCCGAACATCATACCCTGGTCTCCTGCACCTTCTGCATCTACGCCCATTGCAATATCGGGGGACTGCTGATGTACGGAGCTGATAACAGCACAGGTATCGCAGTCAAAACCGAATTTTGCACGGTCGTAACCGATGCCTCGGATGGTATCACGCACAAGCTGCTGGAAATCAACCACGGCAGTGGTGGTAATCTCGCCCATTACAAGAACAAGACCTGTAGTGACTGCAGTTTCACATGCAACTCTTGCCATAGGGTCTACTGCGAGAATGGCATCAAGGACAGCATCGGAGATCTGGTCGCAGATCTTATCGGGATGTCCTTCGGTAACCGATTCGGATGTAAAAAACTGTTTCATATCATAGCCCTCAAATGGTATATTTTTGTCTTTGACAATTAATTATTATAAACGACAAATCAAATAAAATCAAGAGCTTTCCCAAAAAAGCCCGTAAGCATGAAAAGCTGCGCAATTTGAGTTTTTTTCTATCGCTCAAGACCGGGGTGGAAAAAATGTCTTCTCATATTTGTAGAAAGTGCTGAAATGACGGTAAAAATATTGACGAAAATTCCTTCTTATGTTAATATATCATAGAGTTTTTATGGAAATATCGCTTGCTTTGAAAAAATCTGTGTAAGGAGAGAATTGTGGGACAGATCGTTGTTGTAACCAGCTTGAAAGGCGGCGTTGGCAAGACCTTGTTTTCCTCCGGCCTTGCGTTGGAAGCAGCGCAAATGGGAAAACGGACCCTTGCTATTGATATGGATCTTGGAACCGGCGGCCTTGATATTGCCATGGGCAGGGAAGATGCCGTGATCCCAACCTTTCTTGATCTTGCGCTTGGTGCCGTCAGCTGTGACAGAGCGCTCGTTCCCGGTGATGATGGCGTATATTTCCTTTCAGCCCCTGTCTTTTTCAACGAATCGGATCTAAAAGATCTGACTCAGGAAACATTTGACGGGCTTCTTAGCTTTTTTAAAGAAAACTTTGACCTTGTTATTTTTGATATGCCTGCAGGCGGCGGAGCAGCGTTCCGCTTTTTCGAGGATTCTTCCCTTGTGGATCGAACGGTGCTCGTTACTACCTCTGCACCCACCTCGGTTCGAGCCGCTGAGCGTTGTGCCATGCGCTTGAAAGCGCCGGAGAAATGCAAGCTTGTTTTGAATTGCTATCGGCTTACCAGCCCGAAAGACAATGCCTTCCGCGTTACCGAGGTGATTGAAAGAGCAAGCGTCCCCATAATCGGCGTGGTTCCCTTTGATTCCATGGCAGAAAAAGCTTTGGCGCGGGGTGTTCCCATGACCGGTATGAAAAAAAGCACGGCAGGAAAAGCCATTGGCAATGTTTTTCTCCGTCTTTTCGGGGAAAACGTGCCGCTTCTTGATGGGGTAATGGCAAGAAGAAAAAGACTCCGTTTTTATTAATTTTACCTTTCGGCTTAAAGGAGGTTTTACATGCAGATCGCTTTGATCGCTCAGGATGATAAAAAAGAATTATTGACACAGCTTGGTATTGCATATTGCGGCATTTTATCCAAGCATAAGCTTTGTGCGACCGCTACTACGGGAAGAATGATTTCCGAAGCTACAGGACTTGACATCGAGCTCCTTTTAAGTGGCGATGTTGGTGGTGTACAGCAAGTTACCTCCCGTATCGCTTACGGCGAGATCGATATTCTCTTTTACTTCCGTTCCACAGGCAGCGCAGAGGATTTTATTCGGGAGGATTCCGATTTGATCCGCCTGTGCGACACCTATAATATCCCGCTTGCTACCAATCTTGCAACTGCAGAAGCCATCATTCTGGCTTTGGACCGCGGTGACCTTGATTGGCGTGAAAACATAAGATAAATACAATTTTTCGGAGAAAACGTAAGATTATGCAAAGAACAGATTATTGTGCCTCTTTCGGGGCAAAAGACATTGGAAAAAGAATTAAAGTTTGCGGTTGGGCTCAGAAGCAGAGAGACCTGGGTTCTCTGATCTTTATTGACCTGCGCGATCGTTCCGGTATCATTCAGCTCGCTTTTGATGAAAATACGGAAAAAGAGCTTTTTGATCTGGCGTTCGGCGTTCGCGCGGAATATGTTTTGGCCGCAGAAGGTGTTGTTCGCGCCCGCGGAGAAGGCGCAGTCAACCCCAATCTTCCCACCGGTCAGATCGAAATTGCCGTAGATCGTATGGAGATTCTTTCCGAAGCAGCAACGCCTCCCTTTGAAGTGCTGAATTCTATGGACGTCAGAGAAGAGATGCGTTTAAAGCACCGTTATCTCAATCTCCGTCACCCCGAGCTTCAGAAGAATATCCGCTTCCGCCATCAGCTGGCAAAAAGCACCAGAGATTATTTTGATACTGAGGGATTTTTGGAGATTGAAACCCCCATTCTGATCAAATCAACTCCCGAAGGCGCAAGAGACTATCTTGTTCCCAGCCGTGTACACCCGGGCTCCTTTTACGCACTTCCTCAGTCACCTCAGCTTTATAAGCAGCTTTTGATGGTTTCCGGATTCGATCGCTATATGCAGATCGCAAAATGTTTCCGTGATGAAGATTTAAGAGCTGACAGACAGCCGGAATTTACTCAGCTTGACCTTGAAATGTCTTTCGCTGATGAAGACGATGTTATCGCCGTAAACGAGGGCTTTTTGAAAAAGATCTTCCGCGAATTTTTGAATATTGATCTTCAGCTTCCCCTTAAGAGAATGCCCTTTAAAGAAGCAATGGAAAATTACGGTTCTGATAAACCGGATATCCGTTTTGAAATGAAAATCTGCGATCTTTCCGAGATTGTAAAGGATTCCGCGTTCCAGGTCTTCGCAGGTGCCGTAAAGGCAGGCGGTTCCGTGCGCGCCATTAATGTGAAAGGCGTAGCGGATAAAATGAGCCGCAAAGAACTGGATAAGCTCACCGATTTTGCAAAAACCTACCGCGCAAAGGGCCTTGCCTGGCTGAAGGGCGGGGAAGAGATCACTTCTTCTTATGCTAAATTCCTTACCGAAGAAGAAAATCTTGCCATCCGAGAAAAGTGCGGCTTTGAAAAAGGTGACGTGCTTCTTCTTGTAGCCGACGGCAACAATCAGGTAGTCTTTGATGCTCTCGGCGCTCTCCGTTGCAAATGCGGCGAAGCTTACGGCTTTTACGATAAAAATGATTTTGCCCTTCTTTGGGTTACCGACTTTCCCATGTTTGAAAAGGATGAGGAAAGCGGAAAATACAAAGCAATGCATCACCCCTTTACCTGCCCCAAGGACGAAGACCTTCCTCTTCTCGACAGCGCTCCCGAAAAGGTGCGCGCCAAAGCGTATGATATTATCATCAACGGTTGGGAAGTAGGCGGCGGTTCCGTTCGTATTCACCGTGGCGATATTCAGCAAAAGGTATTTGAGATCATCGGCCTTACTGCAGAAGAAGCGGATGCAAAATTTGGTTTCTTGTTGGAAGCCTTCCGATACGGCGTGCCTCCTCACGCAGGCCTTGCATTCGGCTTTGACCGTTTGGTAAGCCTTCTTCTGGGACTTGACGCCATTCGTGATTGCATTGCCTTCCCCAAAGTGCAAAATGCTTGCGAGCTTATGACCAACTGTCCTGCCGAAGTACCTCAGGAAGCATTGGACGATCTTGCCATTGCAGTGGTCAAAAAAGAAGATTAACCATTTTCTGAAAGGAAAGTTTAAAAGAATATTATGATCGAAATTAACGGGATCACCAAGCGTTACGGCAACAAGCTTGCGGCAGACCATGTGAGCTTTACCGTAAACGCAGGTGAAATCATGGGATTCTTAGGTCCCAACGGAGCCGGTAAATCCACGACCCTCAATATTTTGACCGGTTATCTGTCAGCAACAGAGGGGTCTTGTAAGATCGACGGCGTTGATATTTTTGAAAACCCCATTGAAGCAAAGAGCAAGATCGGCTTTTTGCCGGAGCTTCCTCCTTTGTATCTGGATATGACGGTAAAGGAATATCTCAACTTCGTATACGATCTGAAGCATTGCCGTCTGGATCGGGAAAAGCATCTGAAGGAAATTTGCGACGTTGTAAAGATCACAGATGTATTCAATCGCGTGATTCGTAACCTTTCCAAGGGTTACCGTCAGAGAGTAGGTATTGCACAGGCTCTCATCGGAAATCCTCCCGTGCTTATTTTTGATGAACCTACGGTAGGTCTTGACCCCAAGCAGGTCATTGAGATCCGTAATCTCATTAAGAAATTGGGTAAGGAACATACGATCATTCTTTCCACTCATATTCTTTCCGAGGTTCAGGCAATTTGCGACCGCATCGTCGTGATTAATAAGGGCAGAATCGTTGCCGATGAAAAAACGGAAAATCTTGCCAATGCCGTTCAGGAAAAGCGGAGAATGACCTATAATATCTGCGGTCCTCAGAACGAGGTGCTGAAGCTTATCAAGTCTACCGTCGGCGTAACTTATGCAGAGATCGTCGGTCAGAGAGATGGCGACAGTACGGCGTATCTTATTGAAAGCGCTGAGAATATCGATATTCGTAAGCCCCTGTTCTTCGCTCTCGCAGAAAAGAGATGGCCTGTTATCGGTATGGACGTAATGGGTATGGATCTTGAGGACGTCTTCCTCGCCCTTATCACCGATCGGGAAAATTCCCGCAAAGCAGTAAAGAAGGGAGGAGCAAAATAATGTTTGCCATTTATAAAAAAGAATTGCGCTCCTATTTTGTTAGCCCCATCGGCTATATTTACGTTGCGCTTTTCCTTGCAGCATCTTCTCTTCTTTTTACCTATACCGTGCTTTATTCCGGCACTTGCGAAGTGAGCAGCTACTACACCTTTATGCTCTATCTTTTCGTCATTCTCGTTCCGCTGTTAACTATGAGAATGCTCAGTGAAGAAAAAAAGAGCAAAACGGAGCAGATCCTTTTGACTGCCCCCGTTAGCTTGTTCCACGTTATTTTTGCAAAGTATCTTGCCGCATTTACCATGTTTGCAGGCACGCTTCTTGCCTCTTGCTTTAATTTTATCGTTTTGTATTTCTACGGAGAACCCAATACCGTAATTATCTTTTCTACCACCTTGGGCATTCTCCTCATCGGTTCCGCTTTTGTTGCTATTGGTATTTTCATTTCCGCTTGTACGGAAAATCAGCTTGTTTCGGCGCTGGTTACTATGTTTGCCATCGCAGGCACGCTTGTAATCGGCATCTTGGCAAGCTATGTTGATTTTACTCCTCTCCGTGCCGTTATGAAATGGATCTCCATTTTCGATCGTTTTTATGTGTTCACCTATGGTTACTTTGACATAGTGGCGCTCCTTTATTACATTTCCATTACCGTGGTGTTCTTGTTCCTTACCATCCGCGTTTTTGAAAAACGCCGTTGGGAATAAGTGGGCGAAGAAAGAAAAGGAATAAAAAATGGACCAGAATAAGATGAATAAAACCAAAAAGATCTTCTCTACGAGAAGATTTAAATACGGCGCCGCAGCAACGGTGTTTACAGCATTTTTCATTGCTGCCGTTATTTTGATGAATGTTATCGTATCTGCCGTTGATTCCAAGTACAGTCTGTATTTTGACTTAACGGACGATCAGATCTTCTCTATCAGTGAAAAAACCACTGAGCTTGTTACTAAGCAATTGGAAACTTATGCTGAAAATAACGGTCACGAAGCGACGATCAAGATCTCTTTTCTTCAGGCTCGCGACCGTATCATTGAAGAAGAAATGAAGAATTGGGTGGTCACTCTTGCGGAAAGCTACGCAGAGCGCTATTCTCAGATCGAGGTTGAGTATCGCGAGGATATTACCACGCATCCCGAAAATTATACTTACTATACCGATCTCGGTTATGATATCAACCAAAATACCATTCTGATCAGCAATACCCAGGATAAGGGCGCATTCCGTTATCTCACCTTTGATTCCTGTCTGGTATATGATGAAAACGGTGAAAACGTATGGGCCTTCCAGGGCGAAATGAAATTCAACGCTGCCATCCTTTATATCACCGATCATCGCAGCCCTGTTGTTACCTTTACCTCCGGCCATGGAGAATCTAAGCCCAAGGCTTTGATCGAGGTTCTTACCAACTGCGGCTTCACTATTGAAACGGTGGATCTTACCAAAGATAATATCAGTGATGAATCCAAGATCCTCTTTATCTGCAATCCTCAGAAGGATCTTACTTATTCCGAATCTGATTCCGTTGTAACGGAATACACGAAGATTTCTGACTACCTCAATGCATATCGCTCCATGGTAGTTATTGCATCTCCCGATATGCCTACGCTTCCCGTATTGGATGAACTCTTGGCCTCTTGGGGAATGGAGGTCGTCCGTAATCAGGTAGTCATGGACGACATCTATTGCCATACCCAGGACAACCAAATGCTCTATGTCAATTATGCAAAAACCGAATCCATTGCAAAGGCTCTCACCAAGAGTCTTACCGATCTTTCCAATCCGCCCCGTACTTTGATGATTCGTTCTGCGCCTATCAAAGTTCTGTTTTCCGGTGACGGTGTAACGTCTGTCGTAGAACCTGTGCTTACAAGCTCAGACAATGCCTATGCAGAAGAGATCACACAGGACGGTACTGTAAAGCACAATGGACCTTTCAATTTGATGGCCATTTCTTCTCGGTCTACTTATATTGATAATTTGGAAACATTCAGTCACCTGCTTGTTATCGGTAGCCAGAACTTTACCGAAACCAATGCTTTCCGCGAACAGTTCGGAAACACGGATATCGTGAACAATATCATCCGTCTTTTGTCCGATGAATATGTACCGGTAGACGTTCATTACAAGGTCCTTGAGGACACCGCCATTGATATGGATCAGGGTGCTGTTTATACCTACGGTATCATTTCCGTTGCCGTAATTCCCTTGATCATCTTTGCCTTTGGTACCTTTGTGTATATCAAGAGAAAACATATGTGATCGGAGCTTCTGATGAAAGAAATAAAGAATAAACCTGAAAATCAAGGGGAAAAGAAGTTTTCCTTTGATATGATCTGGAATGACCGATATCTCCGTTCCATTTTTCTCGCAGGGTGCGCTATTATTCTTGCAGCTTTGTTGTATGTTGTTCTGCGTTACACCCTTCTTCGCCCCGAGGAAGAAATCCCCGAGGCAGAAAGACCGTTTATCGTAGAAAAGATTACCGAGGATCAGATCCAAAGTATTCGCGTCAAAAATGCTTACGGCGGTTTCTATTACTACCGCGGAGAAGATGATGCATTCTATTTTGAAGGCGCGGAAAGTATGCTCTACGACGCTTCTGGCGCATGGATGGATAATACTTCTGAAAATATGAATGACGTTCTCTCGTCCGTTTCTATGACACAGTCCTTGACCCTTCTTCTGGGCAATATGCGTGCAACGGAAGAAGTGATCGGTTATAACAAAGACAACCTTAGCGCCTATGGCTTTGATGACGGAGGAAAATCTGTCGTTGAACTGACTTATCAAAAAGACGGGGCAAATATTACAAAGACCGTTCGCTTTGGCAATCGTACTGTTGCCGGAAATGCTTATTACGTTATGGTAGACGGTACGGAGGCGCTCTATACTCTTAACGATACTTATATTACCCGTTGCCTTTTCTGTGATGTGAAAGATTATTTTCTCCCTGACGTAGCTCTTGCGGTTCCCGGTGGAGATTATATGAATATCAGCGAGCTTTCCATTAAAAAGAGAGGAGAAACATTTATTTCGTTCCATTCTCTCAGCGAAGACGAAAAGGAATCTTTGGGCGATGTGTTCACTCACGCCTTTACCGTTCCCGCAGGATACTATCCCGCTGAGGAAAAGCTTCAGAGCTTCCTTGAAACTTTTTCTGATTTTTCCGGTTCCACTGTTGTGGAATTTAATCTTTCCTCTCTCTTGGAAGATCCTGCAAAGAGAGAAGAGGCATTTGAAATTTTCCGCAAATACAGCCTCGTTGATCTTGAAAACAAATGGGTCTATGAACTGTTCTACAAATACGAGGAGCAGAATTTTGATTCCACTCTGTATATCAGCCAAAAGCTTGAAGTGCAAAATGAAGCGGATGAAAATGGTGAGAAAAAATATGTCTACTATGTTTACTCTCCCGGATTCGACTGTATTGTAGAGTTTGATGCCGATACCCTTCCTTGGGTAGAGTGGGATCGTATCACCTTTATGGATAACCATTCCTTTATCGTTGCTATTGATAAGGTCGGTTCCATTGAATTTTCGTATGAAAATACCAGTGCGAAGTTTACTCTTCAGGGTGAAGGGCAAGATTTGAAGATTACATCTTCCAACGGCGTTAAGGTTGTTACGGATAACTTCCGCCAGCTGTATAAAGCAATTCTTTATACGACCCTTGACGGCTATGCTCAAAAGCCTGAGGCAGCGAGCAAGATCCTTACGATGAAGATCACCTTGCGCGACGGGAAAACCTTTAACTATGAATTCTTTGGAATGACTGCAAGAAAAGCCTATTACACCATGAATGGCAGCGGGGAATTCTATATTAACCGTGATTACGTGAAACAGTTAATGTATGCATGCACGGGGATCTTAAACGGTGAAACTATTACCGTAGAAACAAAGCAGTAAATTTAAAAAATAAAAAGCCTTTCGGTTTGCCGAAAGGCTTTTTTATGTTATTTGTTTTTATTAGAATTCATTCTTCAGGGAACGGGTGAAAAGATCATTTATCAGATCGTCAACGGATTTGTTTTCATAAAGCATTTCATAAACCGAATTGCAGATGGGAAGCTCTACGCCTTTTTTTTCGGATAGATTTTTCATAGCTTTTGCTGTGTAATATCCTTCTGCAAGCGCTTCAAAATGTTCACCTTTGGCAAACATCTCGCCGAACATGCGGTTGTGACTGTGCTGAGAAAACACGGTGGCTTCATAGTCACCGAGGTGACACAGTCCGTATGCGGAAAGGGGATTACCACCGCAGGCAGCAATCAGCTCGGAAACTTCTTTGGTACCTCTTGACATCAAAGCTCCTTTCAGACTGCTTTTCCCGATGCCGTCAAGCACGCCGGCGGCAATGCCGATGACGTTTTTCGCCGCTGCGCCGATTTCGTTTCCAATCAGGTCACTGCCGTAGTAAAAACGAATCAAAGAGCCTTTGAATTCACCAATCAGTTTTACTTTGACGGCTTTTTTCTTGCTGTCAATGACCATGCAGTTGGGAACACCTTTTAAAAATTCCTGAGGGTGGCCGGGACCAACCCATACGGCAAGATTGATATCTTCACCGAGGATTTCTTCTACAACTTCCGTAAGACGCTTTCCGGTTTCAATTTCAATGCCCTTCATGCAAAGGATAAAGGTCTTTTTTTTGATATCAATGCCGGTTTCAATGATCTCTCCCAAAAGACCGCGAAGAGCCTGGGAAGGCACGGAAATAACAATGGTTTCTGCCTCAAGGGCTTTCTTCAAATCGCAGATCAGGCCAATGGATTCCCTAAGGGTTACCATGCCGTTGGTACGTGTTTTGAGATACTGCTGCATGTGAGGAGTGTCTTCCGGTCCGTAAAAAGAGGTTTCGTGACCGATCTGATCAAGATACCAACCGATAAAAGATCCCCAACGACCACAACCGATAACAGTAATTTTCATAGTAGTACTTGAAAAGCTAAAGCGTTCCTTCCTTAAAGAGTTTTATTTTTTTCTTCATTTTCGGCCGCAGTAGCAGCTTCTTTTGCTAATTTTTCAGCAAGCTCTGCTGCCTTTTTTGCATCGTCCTCGCGTTTTTTAGCGTTTTCGTCAATGCTTTTTTGAATCTTGGATTCTTTGATCTCAAGAATCTTTTCTTTGGTTGCGCCTTCTTCCATAGATGCGGCGAACTGCTCTTCATCCATGATTTCATATTCCATCAGGAAGTCTGCTATAAAATGAAGCTTTTCCATATTTTCTGTCAAAAGCTTTTCTGCTTTTGCAAAAGCGGCATTTACGATGGCAAGAGTTTCTTCATCAATCATAGCCGCAATTTTTTCGGAGTAGTTGGGGGTATTGCTGAAATCTCTGCCGAGAAATACTTCCCCTCCGCCACTGCCGTATACAACGGGGCCGAGCTTATCACTCATACCGTATTTTGTGATCATATTTCTGGCAATTTCGGTTGCTCTTTGAATATCATTGGAGGCACCGGTAGAGATATCGTTTAAAATCAGCTTTTCAGCGACTCTTCCGCCCAGGAGAGATACGATCTCTTCTTCCATTTCAATTTTGGAGCGATAGCTCTTTTCTTCACTGGGAAGGGAAAGGGTGTAGCCGCCTGCTCGTCCTGAGGGAATTACGGAAATCTGGTGCACCTTGTCTTGGGTAGGAAGAAGATGTGTAACTATGGCGTGTCCCGCTTCGTGATAAGCAGTTAATTTGCGGTCTTTTTTCGTTACGATCTTGCTCTTTTTCTGAGGACCGACAATCACCTTGATGGTAGCTTCCTCAAGATCAGTGTTTCCAATCAGCTTTTTGCCTTTGCGTGCGGCTAGAAGAGCCGCTTCGTTGAGAAGGTTGGCAAGATCTGCA
>JAZSDQ010000015.1:0-34469 GCA_045531235.1 Eubacteriales bacterium | reverse complement strand
TGGATTTTGCAAGAGTATTCAGGTCAACGTCTTCCTCGAAAGGCTTATTTCTTGCGTGAACCTTGAGAATTTCTTCTCTTCCTTTAATATCGGGATAATTGACGGTTACCTGACGGTCAAAACGGCCGGGGCGGAGAAGTGCGGGATCAAGAATGTCAGGACGGTTGGTAGCCGCCATAATGATAATCCCTTCGTTGGAACCGAAACCGTCCATTTCAACCAAAAGCTGGTTCAAGGTCTGTTCTCTTTCGTCGTGTCCACCGCCAAGACCGGCGCCGCGGTGGCGTCCTACTGCATCAATTTCATCAATGAAGATAATGCTGGGAGAATTTTTCTTTGCATTTTCAAAAAGGTCTCTCACGCGGGAAGCACCGACACCTACATACATTTCAACAAAGTCAGAGCCGGAAATGGAGTAGAAAGGTACCCCTGCTTCGCCGGCAACAGCCTTTGCCAAAAGCGTTTTACCGGTACCGGGAGGTCCTACCAGAAGGACACCATGGGGGATCTTTGCGCCAAGGTCCTGGAAGCGTGCGGGATTTTTAAGAAAATCAACTACTTCAGTCAGCTCTTCTTTTTCTTCGTCAGCACCTGCAACATCAGAAAAGAATACTTTCTTCTTTTCATCACTGCCCATTTTGGCTTTCGCTTTGCCAAAGGAATTGATTCTGCTGCCTTTGCCGCCGGTAGCTTGATTCATAGCGTAGAACCAAAGACCGACAAGGACGCCGATGATAATAAGATAGGGAAGGAAGCTCACCCACCAAGGAGAGGAAACGATGGGTTCATAGTGATAGCTTTCCAAATTGCTGTTGTTTTCTACATACTTGGCAACATCCTCGCGGAAATAATCAATGCTTTGAAGCTCAAAGATCATTTTCTTATTTTCCGTGGTTGTGATGGAAAGTTCACCGGAGGGGGAAACGGTAAAATTCTTTACCATATCCTTTTCAAAAAGTTCAATGATGTCGCTGGAAGTAACGCCTTTCTCATCAGACATGTTGAACAGCGTGCTGGATACGCCGATAACAAGTAAAATCAACACGGCGTAGAAGATAATGACCTTGAAATTGCTTTTCTTCATTTCTCTAGAAAAATCTCCTTAAAGGGTTTTTGATAAATCGTTTTCACAAAATTGACGGATCGTTTCCGGCATTTCTCCGCAAAGAGAAAGCTGAAGAATGTCTTTTGAATCCTCTTCTCTTGCTTTATCGCAAAGACCGAGAAAAGGAATCCATACGATCTCATCATCATCGCATACAATGGGAATGAAAACACGGTATTCTTTGGGAATCCCACTGTCGCATAGCATCTTCTTAACGCTTTTATGCATTCCGTACATAAAGATGCGATCGCCCGGACGAAAATTCCGAGCTTTTAATCTTCCGCTAATTTTATCGGAATTCAGCTTGATATTCAAGCTTTTTTTGTTAATATTTTTTACTTTTAACGCTTCCGTGTAATCTGCGCGAAGCGTGCCGCAATCAAAGGGAAGGGTGTTTTCTCCTTCTGTCAGCTCTACTTCATACTCTATGCATTCGGCTTTCTTTTCATTCTTTTCAAAAACCAGCTGTTTTTTTTCAATTTTGAAGCAAAAGCCATTTGATATTTCGATTATTTTTCCCGATTCCGTATGATTTAATAACGAAAGAATTGCTTTAAAATGAACAAAATCAATGGAAATATTATGTTTTTTTGTTAATTGGGAAAGACCGTGAAATAAAAGCAGATACTGCGACTTATCTTGCGCAAGTGATTTGGCTGTTTCCAAGGGAATGGCATTTTTGTTTAATGAAAAACCGTTGTCAATTTCTAATTTGCTCCAAAGAGCGGAAAGCATCGTCTCTTGCCAGATGGAAAAGGTACCAAAACGGTTCAGCGCTTCTTTGGCTCGAGGGTTGATCTTCTCAAGCAAAGGAAAAATGTCATGGCGAATCAAGTTTCTTGAATATATGGTATCAGAATTGCTTGAATCTTTTGTGAACGGTTGCTGAATCGTTGCAAGAAAAGCTTCAATTTCCTCGGCGTAAAAGGGCAGTATGGGCCGAATAATGCGCCCTCTTTTTGCAGGGATCCCTCTCGCCCCTGAAAAACCGCTGCCGCGAATCAGACGAAAGAGAATGGTTTCGGCTTGATCGGAAGCACTGTGAGCAGTGGCAATTTTTTGAAAGCCCTCTCTTTTTGCAACTTCATCAAGTAAGCCATAACGAAGAATACGAGCTCCTTCCTCTAAACCAATTTTGTTCTCTTTGCAAAACAGAGGCGCGTCGCAATATTCAGTGAAAAGAGGCAGGTTAAGCGTTTGACAGAGTTCTTGGCAGAACGCAGCGTCACTGTCAGCCTCACTGCCGCGAATTCCGTGGTGAATGTGGCAGGCTGCCAAATCGAAACCGAAAACTTTTGCGGCTTCGTTTAAGAGTAACGCAAGGCATACCGAATCTTTCCCCCCGGATAGGGCGATGAGCACTTTGTCAGATGGCTCAATAAGTTTTTCTTCTTTCAGATGATGAAAAAAACGTTGTTTTAAGTCCATGTTATGCTTCCGGCGGAATATCGTCAAAGCGACGTTCCAATGTATTGAAGCGTGTATATTGCGCATCCCAACCAAGTTTCACCGTATCTACGGAACCGTGTCTGTTCTTTGCAATAATACATTCGGCAAGATTCTTTGCTTCGGTGTTTTGCATATCGTAGTAAGAATCTCTGTGCAGGAACATAACTACGTCTGCATCCTGCTCAATAGCACCGGAATCTCTCAGGTCCGTCAGTTGAGGACGTTTATCCTTGCGGTCCTGGGAAATACGGGACAGCTGAGAACAAAGAATGATGGGACAAGCAAGTTCTTTTGCCATAATTTTCAAGTTTCTTGTAATACTACCGATTTTCAAAACCTGATTCTTGCTTGCTTCCTTGTCGTCGCAGTTCATCAGCTGAAGATAGTCAACGAAAACAAGACCGAGATTCTTAATTCTGCGGAGTTTGGAGAGCATCTGCATGGGAGAAACGTCGGATGATTCGTCAATATAGATATTCGTTTCAGCAAGAGCAACAGCTGCTGCTGCCAACTTGGAATAATCTTCTTCCTCCAATTGACCGTCGCGCAGTTTTGAGCTTTCCACGCGGCCCTCGGAAGAGAGAAGTCTGGAAGCCAGCTGCGTTTTTGACATTTCCAAGGAGAAAATGGCGACCGCTTTGTCTTTTCTTCTCTTTGCTACCTCTGCGGCAATATTCAGCGCAAAGCTGGTTTTACCCATACCGGGTCGTGCGCCGATCAGGATGAGATCGCCGGGGTTCATACCGATCAGAATGCGGTCAATATCGCTGTAATAGGTTTGGATGGCAACCGTGTTTTCGCCACCCTCGGTAATAGCTTTCAGTTCAACGTAAAATTGATCAAGGATCGCGTCAATGCGTGAAAAATCGTTTTGCACGCGACCCTGTGCCAATTTGAAGATCTTGTGCTCTGCCTGATCAATTACAGTCATTGCATCCGCCTTTTGTTCATAGGCGGATTGCATAATTTCTTCGGAGGCAAAGATCAGCTGTCGCAGCAGACTTTTTTCGCGAATGATCTGGGCGTAGTCCATAATATTGGAAAGACCGGGCACGCTCTCTGCAAGATGACGAATGTATTGAGTGCCGGATTCTTCGGTGTATACGCCGTTTTTGACCAGAACGGACAAAAGTGTGACCACGTCCACCCCGTGACTTTGAACGGAAAGCTGGATCAAAGCTTCGAAGATCTTTTTGTGGTTATCAATATAAAAATCATCGGAATTAAGAACTGCGGTTACGTCGCCGATCTTTTCGCTATCCAGGATCAATGCGCCTAAAAGAGCTTGCTCGTTTTCAATGGAATAGGGAAGCTGTTTTCCAAGCAAAGTACTGATGGAAGTTTGGGTGTTATCCATAACTGTTTCCTTTTTGTTTTTACTTAGTTTTCTACAATCACACGCAATTCGGCGGATACTCCGGAGGAAAGCTTGATATCGGCGGTATAGCTGCCAAAATTCTTAATAGCATCAATGCTGATCTTTCTCTTGTCGATCTGAATTCCGTGCTGGCTGGCAAGAAGCTCAGAAATATGAGCGTTTGTAATACTGCCGTAGATTTTTCCGTCTGTGCCGGCAGAAGCCTTGGCACGTACTTCCAGTTTTTCCAAGATCTTTTTCAATTCCTGAGCATTTTCTAGATCTACTTTCGCCTTGTATTCCTTGGAGGAAATCTGGTTCTTCAGTTCGTTTTCCGCTTTTGCATCAGCGGGTGCGGCGAGCCCTTTGGGAAAGAGAAAATTGCGCGCATATCCATCGGATACAGAAACGATCTCACCTTTTTTTCCCTGTCCTTTAACGTCTTGTTTCAATACTACTTTCATTTCTTATCTCCTTATGCTTCGTTCAAGTATTCGTCAACGGCTTTCTTCAAAAATACGAAAGTCTCTTTGATGGTTGCATCTTTCACCTGGGCTCCTGCCATATCAAAATGGCCGCCGCCGTGTAGCTTTTCCGTGATCAATTGCACGTTTACCGTGCCGGAAGAACGAGCGGAAATGTGGACGGTATCATCGATTTTGCAGAGCACGAAGGATGCCAAAACACCTTCCAAAGAGAGAAGACGGTCTGCTGCTTTGGATGCTGCAATTTTGTCTTCTTGCGTAGCATTTTCATCAATGTATGAAAAAGCAATGATATCTCGGTAAATAAAGGCGTTGGTTTCGTATTTGATCTCTCTTTTGAAATCCTCCAGTCCGGAACGGAAGAGCATTTGTGCTTCGGCAGGGTTTGCACCTTCGGAACGGAGAAAATGTGCAGCGGCAAAAGTGCGGGGTCCGGTGTTGTTTGCAAACTGCTTGGTATCTAGGATCATTCCCGCAAAAAGAAGCTCAGCTTCTTCTTTCAAAAGGCTTCCGGGAGGAAGCTGCTGCTCCAGCATTTCACAAACAAGCTCGCTGGCGCTGGAGGCGCTGGGTTCAATGTAAGTGATGGAGGGCTTCACCTGATATTCCGCGCTTTGTCTGTGGTGGTCAATAATGACTGTGTTCGAAATGTTTTCAAACAGCTCAGGCGCTTCAAACTGACGAACATTATTCACGTCGGTGATAATGAGAAGAGTGGAAGAAGAAATCATATCCTGTGCCGTTACACCGTCAATGAAAATATTTTTGTAATCGCTTAGACCGGAAAGCTTTTGAAAAACGCCTTTCAAATTGCTGTCGTGCACATTGACTACAATGTTTACTTTTGGGCAATAGTTCATGGCAAAGCGAGCCATACCTACGGCAGAACCGATAGAGTCGTGATCGGCAAAGCGATGTCCCATAATCAGAACGTTGGAGGCGTTTGCCATCAGGTTCTTTACTTCCGAAGCAATGATGCGGCTACGGATCTTGGTTCGCTTTTGCACCGTCTTTGTTTTACCGCCGTAGTATTCGGTGGCATTATCTCTGAGCTTTAATACGGCTTGGTCGCCGCCTCTTTGCAAAGCCAGATCCAATGCGTGATGGGCGGTAGACTCTTTTTGACTCATGGTACCGTCAATGCAGGCGGTACCGATGGAAATTGTTACGGGAATATCTACGTTATCTGTGGAAATTTCCCGCACTTGGTCAAGAATATCAAATTTCTTCTCTTTGATTCCTGCCAGATGTTCTTCCTCAAGAATAAGAATATAACGGTCACTTTCTACTTCCCGCAGAATTCCGTTCATGCTGTTTGCCCAGTCTTTCAGCAAAATGGAGATCTTTGCAGTGATGGTTCTGTAGTTTCCCTGCAAAAAGCCGGCAGCTTCCGCGTAGTTATCAACAGCAATGTAAGATACGATAGGATTTTTATCCGCAAGCTCTTTTTCCAATTCACAAAGCTTTTTTCGGGAGCTCCACACAGTAATTAACTGTTTTTTTCCTTCAGAGGAAAGGGGATAGGACATTATTTCATATTGTTCCCCTTGAAGAGAGGCCACTACAGGACGTCTGGTAAGTTCTTCGTGGTCTTCTTCCCGAAGTCTGCGCAGAGAAACCTTTTCGTCAGTCAGATCGTGTATACTGCACTGATAAAGGGAACCTGCCGCTGCGGTTGCGTTGTGAAAGGCTTTGTTGCACCAAAGCACCTGACCGTTTTCGCTTAAGACAACAACCGGGGTTACCAGATTGCTGAGAAAATTCAGCGTCATGCCGCCGCCGAGGGCGACATCTTCTTCGTTGTTGTGATTGAATTTTGAAGACAGCGTTGAAACGCCCCAAAGCAAAAAGAGTTCGATGAGAAGAAATGCAAGACCAAGGGTAACATATATCCAGCTCTTTTCAAAGATGGAGAGTAATACGGAAAACAAAACAAGGCATGCGGAGGAAACAAGAATTGCAACGGAGCTCCGCAGGCGATCAAAAATCGTATTCTTCAGAACGACTTTACGTTTCATAACATTCCTTTCCGACATTGAATTTGTCATAGGATAGGTTAGATACTGATACAGAATAGTATTATATCAGTTTTTTCTTCCTTTGTAAATAGCAGTAGCCCTTTTTTTGGGCTTTTTTCTTATTTTTGCAAAAAGAAAAGGAAGCGTTTAGAGCTTCCTTTTCGTACTTTGACTATTTTTGTTTAACATCTTTCATATCCATTTTGTTAAAGACGATGCCGGGTGTGGGAACACGAGGCTTTTTATAAATTCCCAAGGAGGGAGAATTTTCAGTGGATACTTCTGCAGCAAAATCAATGAAGTCGTTTTTCTTCAATGCCATCATTTGATTGCCGGCGCTTGTACGGGTGCTCTTTTCCGCAAACAGCGTAGTTCTGAGAATGCAGGCCCTTCCGGCTTTCGTTTTAAGGAAAATCTCTTTCACTTCATTGCCTTTGAGAATGAACATCCCGGCAACGGGAGAGGAAGTGTTGAATGCGCCTGTCAGTTTTTTGCGGTTACCCTTGGTTTCATAGACGGATAAGGGGAAAGATACGCCTTTTCCGTTTTGGAAGATGATGGCAAGACGCCCACTGAGATCGTTCAAAGTAACGGAGTAAATAACCTTTTCATCTTGCTCCATGCCGATTTTTGCAGGGACATAATCACCAAGTTCGGAGGCTTTTGTTGTGGAAAAATCTCCGAATTTTGCGTGATAAAGCTGTCCTTTGTCAGTGAAGAAATACAGCATCTGCTTGGAGGACATTTCTCCGGAAAAGACGATTTCGTCATCGTCTTTTAAGCGCTGATTGTCGCTCATCATAATGGATTTGAGAGGGATGTTCTTCAAATATCCGCCTCGGGTAATGACGGCGTGGGCAGTGTATTCAATTTCTTCCGCTTCTTTCAGCTGTTCGGAAGGACGGCTGAATTCGTAGGCAATGCGTGTCTTTCTTTCCTGACCGTATTTTTTCTTGATGCCTTCCAACTGCTTAATGATGTACTGATTCAGCTTTCTTTCGCTGGAAAGGAGAGATTCCAGATCGGCAATCTCTTTCTCCAGCTTTTCTCTTTCACTGATGCGGTCGAGAATGTACTGACGGTTCAAATGGCGCAATTTGATTTCCGCAATATACTCAGCCTGTTTTTCATCAATGGAAAAGCCTTGACAGAGATTTGGAATAACGTCTTTTTCATTTTCTGTCTTTCGGATGATGGCAATGGCTTTGTCAATATCTACCAAAATCTTCTCAAGACCCATTAATAAGTGAAGCTTAGCTTCTTTTTGCCCGAGGTCATAGTAAAATTCACGTTTCAGACATTCACAGCGGAATGCGTGCCATTCATTCAAAAGCTCTCTGATGCCCAAAAGATGAGGAGAACCGGCAATAAGAACGTTAAAATTGCAGGAGAAACGACATTCAAGATCGGTGGATTTGAAAAGCTTTGCCATCAGCTTTTCGGGATCGCTTCCGCGTTTTAAGTCAATAGTCAACTTTAATCCGTCCAGGTCGATTTCATCGCGAATGTCGTTGATTTCGCGAAGCTTACCTTCCTTGATGAGCTGAACGATTTTTTCAATGATCTGGTCTACCGTGGTGTTGTAGGGGATCTCGGTAATAACAATTCGGTTTTCCTTGGGAATACTGTGCCAAACGGCTCTTACCGTAAAGGAACCTTTACCGGTTTCGTAGATCTGTCGGATCTCTTCTTTGTCGTATAGAAGCTCGCCGCCCGTAGAAAAATCAGGTGCTTTCAAAATTTCATAAAGATCTGCGTTGGGATCTTTCAAAAGAGCAATGACTGCGTCGCAGGTTTCGTTTAAATTAAAAGAGCAAATGGAACTTGCAAGTCCTACTGCGATACCTGTGTTGGGGCAAACGAGAACATTGGGAAAAGAAGAGGGGAGAAGTACGGGTTCTTTCATGGTGGCGTCGTAGTTATCGATCATATCTACGGCGTCCTTATCGATGCCGGTAAACAATTCCGCGCTGATGGGCGCAAGTTTTACTTCGGTATATCGAGAGGCTGCATAAGCCATTTTTGAGTATTGCTTACCAAAGGTTCCTTTGGAATCCACGAAAGGATGAAGCAAGGCCTCGTTTCCGCGGGTCAGTCTTACCATAGTTTCGTAAATAGCACCGTCACCATGAGGGTTCAGGCGCATTGTCTGGCCTACCACGTTCGCGCTTTTGATTCTGTCACCGTTTAAGAGCCCCATTTTAAACATAGTATATAAAAGTTTGCGGTGAGAAGGCTTCAGTCCGTCAATTTCGGGGATAGCACGGGAAATGATAGAGCTCATCGCATAGGGCATATAGTTTTCCCGCAGAGTTTCGGTAATGGGCTGCAGGTGAATGGGAGCGGGCTTTATTTCTTCGGGCTTTTTCGTGATCTTCTTTTTTCTTTCAGCCATAATTGTTATCCTTCGCTCGTTATAATAAATTGCGCCAGTGCGCCACGGGTTTTTTCGTCACAAACCGCGTCAACATAGACTCCCTCGGCTTCGTATCTTACCTCGGTCACGTTTGCGCTTTTGTAAAGCTGGGAAAGTTTACCGCCTTGTTCGTGGGGAAATAAAAAATGACAAGGCTTTTTTGCCATGGATAATATTTCTTCAATGAGTTTCTTTAATTCGTCGGCACCTCTGCCTGTCTTGGCGGAAACGCATACGCTTTTTCTATTTGTGGGAAAGGTTTTCGTTGTGAACAGACTTTCGGGAAGATCTGTTTTGTTCAAAACGTAAAGAGAAGGGGGCGGTGTAACTCCGCGCTTTTCATAAAGCTCTGCAAGAATGGACTCGCAAATCTCCATTTTTTGAGCAAATTTGGGATCGGTGGCATCCATGACAATGAGCACAAGATCGCTAAACGCAACTTCGTCCAGCGTGGATTGAAATGCTTCAACCAAGTGATGGGGAAGACGGTTGATAAAGCCGACGGTATCCGTCAAAAGGACCTCGCCGAAGTTCGGTAAAATAAGTCGTCTTGTGGTCGGATCCAAAGTTGCAAACAGCTTGTTTTCCGCCAAAATATTATCTTCACAAAGCAAATTTAAAAGAGAAGATTTTCCTGCGTTGGTGTAGCCGGCCAGTGCAATTTGGAAAATGCCGTTTTTTTCGCGGCTTTTTCGTTGTGTTTTTCTTTGCTTGGAAAGAACAGCAAGCTCTTCTTCCAATTTTTGGATCTTTCTCTTTACGTGCCGTCTGTCAATTTCCAGTTTTGTTTCACCGGGGCCGCGTGTGCCGATGCCGCCTCCCAAACGGGAAAGCTCCGTTCCCTGACCGGAAAGACGGGGGAGGGTATATTTTAGGTTTGCCATGGCAACCTGAAGGATCCCTTCGCCTGTTTTTGCGTTTTGAGCAAAAATATCAAGAATCAGCATCGTGCGGTCAATCACGCGCACATCTTCTAAAACGTTTTCAAGATTTCGAATCTGAGAAGGGGAAAGCTCGCAGTCAAATACCACCAGATCTGCATTCATATTCTGGCACAGCGTCTTCAATTCCAAAAGTTTTCCGGTGCCGATATAGGTAGCGTGCTCCGGCTTTTGTCTTGACTGTATCAGTCGTCCCAGACTCTCACCTCCCGCAGTGTCCAAAAGTGCTTCCAGTTCATCAAGAGAAGATTCGGTATCCATAGGATCCCCGTCTTCCAGAACCACACTGACGAGAATGGCTTTTTCCGGCTTTGTGCTTTCAGTTTCTACGGTTTTTTCAGGTTTTACGGGATCAAACATTGTTTTCTCCTTCTTGGCAATGATAGAAAAAAAGCGGTAACACCGGAACAGTGCAACCGCTTCTACCCGTTATGACGGGTTTACACCCATACTTTTATCTGCCAAACTTCTTGTTGAACTTATCAACACGTCCGCCGGCATCAACGAATTTCTGTTTGCCGGTGTAAAAGGGATGGCACTTTGCGCAAATGTCCACGTGAATATTTTCTTTGGTGGACTTGGTGGGATATTCCGCACCGCAAGCGCAAATGATCACGGTGTCTTTGTAGGAGGGATGAAGTCCTTCTTTCATTCTTTTCACCTTTTTCTGTTTTTATTTACGTTGCGATGAAATCATCTCTCAACGGCATTGCACTATATGTTAACACAATTAAAATCAAAAATCAAGAGCAAAAAGCATTTTTTTCAAATTTCTTCATTTTTTTCATTGTAAACGAATGTCAGAATGGACCTGGATAAAACAAATGCAAGTTTGTTTTGATATTCTTCATTGCTTAAAAGCTTAGCTTCTTCTTTGTTGGATAGGAAGCCGCATTCCACCAAAACTGCAGGATTATTGATTCGGTCCAAAATATATATTTTTCCGTTGGCTTCTTTGATTTCACGGTGATTCTCGCTTTGCAAAAGCGTCTTTACATCGTTTTGAATGGTTTCGGCAAGCTGTCGATTGGCTTTGTTGTTATCGTCGAAAAAAACTTGCAGGCCGTTATATTTTTCGATAGGAAGGGTATTCATGTGAATACTAATGAAAACGGCTTCGGGAAAGGTTTCGGCAACATCGACGCGGCCCATCAGATCTCCCATTTTTCTTGAGGAGGTCTTTCCGGAAGTCAGAAGAGTGTCTTCCATTCTTGTATAGATAACTTGGACCCCTCCGGCTTCCAGAAAGGCTCCGATTTTTTTTGCTACGGAGAGATTTAAATGTTTTTCTTCCTCGCCCCATACGGAAACTGCTCCCGAATCCACGCCGCCATGCCCTGCATCCAGAATAACCGCAGGTCTTGTGTCTCTTGCCGTATCGGCAAGACTTTGCAAAGATTTCTTTTCATCGAATCGATAAAAAAGATGGATCATAGATAACAGTAACGCTATCAAAGCCAAAGAAAAGACAAGTATTTTTACAAAAAAGAAAGACAAAGCATGCTTTTTCAAAGTTTATCACCTCAAAAAAAGGTATGCTTTGTCCGGCTTTTATATGCGATCGGCTTATTTTTTCTTGTCCTTTGAAAAATGGAAGTAACCGATCAGATAACCGATACCGGAAGTAATGATTCCGGGGAGAGCACCGATCAGATAAAGGAAACATTGACGGTTGATGATCGCGCCGTTGGCAGCGGCCAATGCTTCGGAAGTTCCTCCTGCCGTGGTAGGGAAGACGGTTTGCACGATGCCGATATACATCCCCTGCAAAAAATTCTTATTCAAAAGAAACGGAACGTAGCCGCTTGCATTGATGGCGCCTTGGGTGTCAAAGGGCGGGAAAATTACCGTCCAAGCCGATAGCAGAATTGTGGGCAAAAAAGCCATCAGCGCGAACAGAAAACCAAGGGCAGGGGAAGATGTGCTGCCGTGCCCCTTATCATATTCGCACATCTTATACCCGGATTGATACATCTGGGAAGACATAATATAAAAGAAGAAGATGATCAGAGAAGCTTGACCTGCGATAAGCAGGAGCGTGTTGCTGCTTGTAGCAAGGTACATCATAATGCCGAAAAGACTCATTACGATTTGATAAAGGAAGGTCTTGAAGGTAAGACCGATGTTGCGTTTGAGTGCAATCATAGATAGGATTCCTTTCGTATACGGATTATTTTTTATCATTTTAACGCAAACCCCGGGCGATTTCAATGGATAATTTGTGAAAAATATCCTCAAAACCCACAATTTTCTCGGCTTTTTCAAGATTTTTTTATTGACAAAGAGCGTTTTCAGTGCTATGATAATGATGAATATTGGGTAGCTCTATGCCCATTTGTAATTATTTTTAAAGGAGCACACAATGAAAAGATCTGTATCGATTCTCTTGGCTGTGTTGATGTTGGCGTCTGCTTTCGCAGTTCCTGCCGCTGCCAGAGGATACACCCTTTCCGTTCCCAAAACTGAAATGGCACACAATTTGGAGGCATTTGGTCTTCACACGATGAATGTGTATTCCACTTTCACTCCTCCTACCATTGACGGCGTTGTTTCTACCGGCGAATATCCCGGTCCCAATAACGGTTGCTCGCTTTCCGCAGTGCCCGGAGATAATATGTTCTTCGCACCAAGTTCTGCTCAGTCTTATGCGGGTGACCAGAACGGATACGTTGGTAGACAGGATGTTACTGGTTATATTGCCGATGAAGATAAGCCTGATTATATCAATAATTACCTTACTTACGATGAAGAGTATTTCTATTTCGGCGTTACCACTTTGATTCCCGCGATCCGTGTTACCAATGGACCCTATAATCCTGACAGCACCGATCCCGACGAATACAACAGTGACAATAAGATCATTGATGCTAAGGGCCACAAGGTTCGTACCGGCTATTGGGATTTCTACACCTTCGTCAACTTCATTCAGTCTGAAGATCTTGCTCAGGTAAATAACACTCGCTGCTGGAACAGATACCGTCTTTACAAGCCTGCTACTTATACCACCGCGCAGAGCGTTAAGCTTTCCGAAAGAGACCTTTACCTTATGAATGCGGAAGGTAAGTATGTTGCCACTGAGCTAGATAGCTACGTTGATCCCGATGGAGTCAACTGGAACGCCACTACCTACAAGGCAGCTTCTAACTTCACCTACAAAGTAACCATTCAGGAAGATGGTAAGTGGGGTATTACCTTTGAAGGCAGAATGCCTCTCGGTGATGTTCTTCGCCTCACCGACGTTGAATACGAAGACGGAACTCCCATTGATTATGTTCCCGGTTGGGGTTCTTGGGGATGCGCCATCGGTCTTCAGGCACACAATACTGTTTCCGATTATACCCCCAGCGGTGCCCTGTACACCATGACCCGTAATAACATTTTCTATGCACAGACCGGTCTTCCCACTCGCGGCTACGGTACTTACGATGTTGGTGCCTATGTTGGCGGCTTCCTGTTCAGCAACACGATCTATAAGGCAACCGGCGCAAACAGATTCCTTAAGAACCCTGTTCGTTTCCTTGGTGTTTATGATTCCACTCAGAATTATGATGAGATTTATAAGGAATCCATTCACCATTCCTTGGTGTCTGTAACTTCGCGAGTAACCCGTACCAGAGCACCTATGCTTACCAGTGGTGTTCGCGGCGTGAATAACCGTGTGGTTGGCGTTGCTACTACTGCTGCAAGTGCTACCGGAGACAGCGCGACCCTGACTGTAGTTCTTTCGGTGGTAATGCTCCTTTGCGCTGCCGGCGTTGTTTCCGTCATTGTGATGAAAAAACGCAGTCAGCAGATTCACTGAAATACAAGAAGATAAAACGGCCCGCCGCAAGCGGGCCGTTTCCTGTTTTTTGGAGTTGTTATGATACCAATGTCGAAAAAAGTCAAATTAACTTTGTTTTTCCGTTGCCTTACTATTTTCAATTTGTTTATTATTCTCTTCCGACTACCGACTTTTGCAACAGAAGCTTCGGAAAAATCTTCTTTTTCATTCAACGAAAGCTTAGGTCTTATAGCCGTAGCTGCTGATAAAGTAGACACTGCTCCAGTGTTGGATGGTATCATATCTGAGGGAGAATATGTTTCAAAAGTTGAATTCACGATTGCACAAGGCCTTTCCTTGACAGCAGATAGCGGAGAAGTTGTTTCTTCAAATTATTTAGAACAGTATAGCGATGTAAAAGAGAACGTATCCGTATCGTACGATGACGAGTATTTTTATGTAGCAATCGATTTGTCTATAAACGATGGAAAATACACTGCTTTTTATCATCAACTGCATGGCAACGTATACTCTTTTGCAATTTCTTTGGGGGTTGATCCTTTGGAGAATGTTGCGGCAAGATCTGCAGCATTGAGAAATGTATATTACTTTGCATCCTCTTCCAAAGAAGCGATTGCTGTGACAGGTGCCAGAATTTCCTTCATAAACGGCGAGCTTCGTAATGAACTCAAAATTTCTTCCTCTTTAAAAGCTTTGAAAAACAATGGCTATACGGATAAAAATGATGTTTTATGGAATGGAGAAAAATATTGTAAAGAATCAAAATTTGTATGCAATGAAAACAAATCCGCCGCTTCTTTTGAGTGTAGAATTCCGGTGGGGGATGTCCTTCTTTCGCTATCTGAAGAGAAAAGAGAAGAGGTGCTCGGTTTGTTGCAAAACGAGGAGGAATTTTGCGGTTCCTTTATGGCACAAGCTTCTCTTGCGGGTATGCCTTCATCATCATTGATGGCTTGTACTGCAGTATCTGCTAAGGACTTCTGTAGCTATGATGACGGCAAAACATGGAATGAAGCGTTGATTGCGGATTTTGGAATTGCTCCAAGTACGGCTTATGCTATCGATTATTTGATGGCACCGTTATCTTTCGGCGGCAGGGAGACAAGCAGCCCCGGGAATGATAATGATGACGCTCCTGCACAAAATGAAAACGTTGACAAAGATGGTACTGCTGTGAATAACAACGTTAACAACGACAATGCTTCTGATAATGTCCTTGTTCAAAACGAAGAGCAAAACACGGAATCCAACCTCCAAGAGCAGCAAAAACCGAACAGCTCCAATTCTCTGCCGAATCGTGAAGAAGGAAAAGACGGTGGCTCTGAAGGGGGAAATATAAAGGAAAATAATCAAACTGAATCGAACACCAAGGAAGAAAATGAAGAGAAAGATGCTGCGGAGCAAACCAAAAAAGAAGAAACCATAAAACCGGAAGATTCGAAAGAAGAGAAGATAAATGAAGAGGATCTTGTAACGATTTTACCCAATTCTGAGTATGAAATAATGCTACCGGATGATTTTTCGGAAAAGAATGCGTCTTCTTTCGATCACGACGCTTTTGAGGATGAATCCGTGTTTGAGGAGCTCCCCGATGCTGATGATAATTTACCGGAGCATACTGAGATTATCCCTCTGGACTCCGAGGATGACGGATCCACAGAAAACGTTCTCGGAACAGTCGTGCCTTTCCTTGCGGCAGTTTTGATGCTCGTTTCGGTGATTGCGGTAGCGTTCATCTTCTTCAAGATCGAAAAAGAGGAAAAAAACGCCGAAAAAACCAAAAAAACACCATGATATTTCGTGCAAATCGGTGATTTTCTATTGACACAAAGTTTGCAAAATGATATAATGAACGCAGTACTATAAGGAGATGTTTGCAATGAAAAAACTCTTTTCGCTTCTTCTTGCGATTGTCCTTGCTGTGGGTGTTCTCGGAACCACAGCATCGGCAAGCTATGTGGACCTTACTTCCACTGCATATATTCAGGGCGGCACCAATGCCCGCGATTTGCAGGCGTATGGTTTCCACACCTTGAATGCCTATCAGGTAAATGTAGCACCGAAGTTGGACGGCGTGGTTTCCACAGGTGAATATCCCGCCGCTTCCGATGTTGCTACCATCGGCAACGGTCTTTCCTTGACCAACAGTACCGGCACAACCGATTATACCGCTGATTACGGCGATCTCTACAAGGATTTTACCGTTACTACTTACCTTGTATACGATTCTGAGTATGCTTACATTGCCGAGGTTGTTGAAAGCAGTCAGGCGATCAGCGTGCTGATGGCCAATGACGAGGCTTCTACTTTGAATGCCTCTGTTCGCTACGGCCTGAATCAGTCTGCTGAGCTTCCTGAGGCCGCTTCACGTTTGTCAAATACATATACTTATGTTGTAGATGGCGGTTCCATTGTTCCTTACAGCTGCTCTGCAGGCAACCGCACTTACAAAGTGATCAACGGTGCTGTTTCTCAGACTGCAACTCTTGATGATTCTCCCTACACGGATGCTTCTTCTGTTGTATGGAATAAGGCACAGTATAAGAACTTTACCGCTGCCAGCTACTCCGAGAAGGATGGCAAGTATAAATATGAATTTGAGTATCAGATTCCTCTTGTAGACATTGCATACTCTGCTTGTGGAAAATACGATGCCGCCACTGTTGCAGAGCTCCTTTCCAAGGATCTGTTTTACGGTTCCTACCTCTTCCAGGTAGCGGTAACCCGTACCGGCGGTGACGGTCGTGACTTGCACATGTTCCTTTCTACCGGCAAGGCAGGAAACGGTGCGCTTTACCCCTATTCTTCTCCCGGAACCGGTGCTACCAGCACGTGGTCTAAGGCTGTTAAGGAATATTGGACAAACGATGCAGGAGAAGCTCTTTCTGTTTCTTATGTTCCTTCTCCTGTTTATCATAATGGCGTTTACGATCCTTCCAAGCCTGTCACCAATGCATCTACCGGTTTCCGTCCCGGAATGACGGGTTATGCTCTTGATAATGTTGCTTCCGTATATAAGATTGGCAATGTAGCTAGCTTTACCGTCATCCCGGATGCTATTGAGAATACAAATCCGGCAGTTGGCGACTCTCGTGTGATTCCCGTCGAGTTCCGACTTCGTCAGGGATCAGATTCTAAGTTGACCGGAACCTTTGCTTCTGACTATAAGAGCGCAAAGTTCCAGACCAAGGGGCTTTCCACCGGCGTGTATTCCTTGGTTGTTACGTTCTCTCAGCAGCGTTTCGATGGAACTCAGTGGGTCGATAGCGGCATCACCAAGAATCTTGCCCGTAACATTACCATTGCAGGAACGGTTATGGGTAATGCACAAAGCGGATCAGCGCAGACCGGAGACAACTTGACGTTCGTTGTTTTGGCAAGTGGTGCTCTTCTTGTTGCAGGTGCAGCTGTTCTCGTCCTTTCTCGCAAGAAAAGAGAAATGTAAGATTTAATAAATGATAAAGTTGGTAGATAAAATATCTACCAACTTTTTTATTGCAAAAATATTTGTAAAATAGTACAAAAACTAGCAAAATTTTTATTCATATAATATAGATGAAAAAAAAGAAAAAGACTTGCATTTTGCGGTCTGTAGTGCTAAAATAATATTATCTATAAAATAATATGGGTGTGCTATGCATTTTGCGGTGTTGCTAATGATTTTGGCGGTCTTATCTATCAAAATATCCGTAATCAGTGCTCCATATTATAAATAAGAAAGGTAATGACACAATGAGAAACAAAATGCATTTCTTCAAAAGAGTAACTGCACTGTTCTTGTCCCTCATTATGGTATTGGCCCCCGGTGCTAATGTTATTGCTGCAGGACTTGAATCCCTGCAACAGCAAAGTGCCGGCCAGGTTAATGATGGCAAGTGGCATGGAACGGTAGGCGAGTTGCTCGCCGCAAACTATGATCTTTCTGATGCGGAAAAGGCTATTTTGGCTTGCAAAGGATTGGTCGGAGAGACGTTTGCGGTCGAAATACCTACAAACGAAGGCAACTCTGATTTGGTCACCGTGGATGCAGAGAACGAAACCGTAACTGCAAGACCCTACGAAGTAAATGGCCAGACCTGGACTCCTTCCAAAGCGGTTTTAAAATATACCACCGAAAACGGAACTGACGGTGCCGACATTGAGGTGCCTTTGACAGCATCCGAAGGTAATTATGTTGGTTTCTTTGAAAAACCTGCAAACTCTTACCGTGTTGAAGTTACATACTCTCTTCTCATCACGGTGGATAATGCTCTGCAGAAGCTTCTTCTGGATACGCCTTTTTACCTGGTTGACGGTTACGACAAAGTAAATAATGCCAGAAACCTCTTTTCCACCGCTCTTGATCCTTTCGAAGAAATGATCGAAGATCTTCGTGCTCTCTACGAAGGGGTTTTGTATGAGGTTAAGGATGACGAAGGAACCGTACTTTTTAGCACGACCATCGGCTTAGAAGATGGCAGCGATGCAAAAGTTGCCATTAAAAACCTTCTTGATGATTTTGACGGTGACCCAGCGCCCGGCCATTTCACCCTTGCGAAAGATTGCAATGA
Source organism: Eubacteriales bacterium (assembly GCA_045531235.1). GTDB lineage: Bacteria > Bacillota > Clostridia > Oscillospirales > SIG627 > RGIG5579. Next base: position 16,364 of record JAZSDQ010000015.1, on the reverse strand, counting down.
TTTTCTTGCTGCTGCCAGCAAGGTACAGTTCATGATGGAACGCGGCAAAGAAATGAAAGAACACATTGCGTTCTTTGCAGAACAGATTAGCACTATCAATGAAAATTCCGATGATCTTCAGGCCCTTGCAGACCAGTTGAAAACGCTCGCCGACGGCCCCGCAGATGCTGATGACAATATTTCCACTATTGCTGATGCAAAGGTGATCGCCGAAGAAAAAGCTGAAGAGGTGATCGCTGATACGATCCTAAAACCCTTTAAAGATAATAACGTTGAAATCGATGAAGCGGCAGTTAAAAATGCCATTGTAAGTAAGTGGCCCGGCGATATCAACGGACTCGTTACTGAGATTTTCGGTATCGTTGAAACTACCGTCAACAATGTTGCAAACGAGAAAATCGAAGAAGTAATTGATAGCCTTTTAAATGAAGAAAGAAAAAAGATTCTGGATGCAGATGCCAGTGAAAATCTTCTTACAGCGGCAGATAAAGAGTTCTTGAAGCTGAATAAAAAACTGGCTTCTTATGACAGTGTTGCTATCTACAACGAGATGGTTGAGCTTGCAATCATAATGGCAAATACCCGAATCAAACGTTTGAGCGACGAAAGCACCGAATATGGTGCTATGATCAAACAATACAACGTTGATCTCAGCGGGCTGAAGCTTGATACTCTTCGTGGAAAACACCGCGAAGCGAACCCCAACTATAAGCAGGAAATGGTTAATATCAGAGCAAGATACGAAAATGTTTTTGCTCCGTTGAATGTCTTGTTTATCTTTAATAATGATGCTTATCCTGAACTGCAATCGCAGATCGCACTTGCCAAGAACTCCCTTGACACTCTTGAGAAAAGCATTGATGATATGTATGTCGAGGTGGATAAAAAACCTCAGTTGAAAGCGGATAAAATTCTCGAAGCATGGCGCACCATCGCCGATGACAAAGAAAAGAAATTATCTTTGACTGAAGCACAGGATTCTTTCAAAAACGCTCTCAGCGAGAAGTTTAACGAGTCTAAAGAAAAATTTGAAGAAGCATTAACCAAAGTCGAAGAGAAGCGCACCGAAGCCTTGGCAAAGGCTGAGCAGCTGGAAGGCCTTCTGTATGGATCTGATGACAGCTTTAATCTTAGTGATGTTGCAGAGCAGGTTAATCGGATTGCTGCTCAAAATTGGCACTTTATTGATAAAGATATTTTGAAGTCCGGCATTTCCGATGCTGAATATGCTGAGTTAGATGCTGCTGTAAAAGCATCTCCCGAACTTGATAGACCTCAGGTTGAGATCAAGTCTCAGCTCCTTGCCCATGAAACGATGCTCCAAGGACTTGTTTCTCAGCAGCTTGTTTCTGTTGAAGTTCATGCCAGCGTAGTTCCTTCTACCGCAACTGATTTAATTACATTCATTTCTTTGGATGTGTTTTCTACAAGCTTTGCAATGGATAAGGATTCCTTAGCAGATGCCGTTGTAACGAAAATCAATTCCACAGGAATTGAAAACAAGGCTTTGACCGAATGGGATTCTTATTACAATGTAGGTACCACGAACTATGAACGTAAGGTTACTGTATTGGATAAAGATGGTAACGAGCTTGGCGCATTCAGTTCCTTGACCGAGGATATCCGTTATGTTATTTCCTATTCTCCCAAAACATTTACGGTTACAGAGAATTATAAGCCGCAAGGTCAGCAAACGACCGATGTACCTTACGGATACAATTTCACCTTGACTCCTCCTACCGAGGCAGGGAAGTCCTACGACTACAAAGTAAACGGCTATAGCTATTTGGAAGGAACCGTTTACCGCATTGTAGAAGATATTACGGTAGAACGTGTGATCGGTAAGGCCCTTGTTGGCAAAGATCTGGCAAAAATCATTGCTCAGAGCTTAACCCCCGGTTCTGTTCTTACTCAAGATGAAAAGAACATCTTGAATACCGGTGCGTTTAAAGTAGATACTCTTTTCTTCCGTACTCCCGACAGCACCGATAAGCTTACCAAGGTTACCGGTGATGCCTCCGGCTATCAGCTGACCGCTTCTCCTATGGCGGCAGGTCTTTTGAACAGTGAGGCTAAGTGGATTCCTGTAAAGGCTTATCCCATTTTTGAAAATGGTAACGGTGCAGAGTTCATCCTTACTCAAGATCAAAATAGTGATAAGTATGTTGGTGGCTTTGCTACGTCCGAAAAATTCACCAAAGTTCAAGTTATCTATCAGTTGAAAATTGATAATGTTGAGCAAAGCATCGTATCTAAACTGGCAGATATTGCTGCTACTTTGGTAGAGGATACTGTAAATCAAAAAGCTGCAATGGATAGCTTCTATGTCAGCACTCCCGGCGTACCTGTATTTTATACCAATTTGGAACAGCTGACGCCCACGGTCCTCGGTAACGTAAATTCTCTTGTTACCTTGACCCCTGAAGCACAAGCTGCTTATAAGCTTTTGATGGATGAATGTATGGATATCGACAATGATACCACCTATCTTCATCAATATTTGAAAGCCTATGAAGAGCACGGACTTCTCTATTATTACCAAGGTAAGAATGCTGAGAATATTCAAAAACAGATTGCTCTTCTTAAAACGAATCTTCGCACAGTATGGCACGATGAACCTGTTCAGCTAAAGGTCAATAACGACGAATCCCTGAAAGGCTATGTTGATAAGGTTGAGGCAGTTCTTAGCTTTTTAGATGGTGTACACCTTGATCCTGTCAATGAATTGGTTGATACTGACAGCCGCTTCGTTGCAGATCTTTTGGCAGCTGTAGATGCAGCGAACAGTGTGGGAACACACAGCGTTTCTCAAATTATTGAGATGGAAACTTCCTTGCTTTCTGCAGCGCCCGATCAGTATTCGTTTGGTGTTACCGTACAGGTTCTGAATAAAAACGGAGCGATTGTCAGCACTGAGAGCGAAGAGATGTTCCGTGACAAAAACAGCGGAAGCGTTTCTCCTGCTGAGTTCCAGGCAATGTATGAGCGCTTGCTGAATAAGATTCCCAATGTGGAGTATTATGATGCACAGTTTGATCTTCCTGAGGAAAATGTTCCTCTCGGCGAAGATCCCACCATCCTTGTTGCAAAACTTTCACCTGTTAGCTATACCGTAAAGATCGACGGTGAAGCGGATCAGAAGCTTTATGCGTTTGATGCATATACCGTAACGCTTCCCGGAACCGGTGCTCTTGGTTTTAAGTATATTTACGATATTGCCGGTACCAAAGTGGAAGTTTCCAGCGGTTCTTTTGAGAACTATTCTCTCGGTACTTCTATTGAAACCATCAATAATCTTTTCGGAAGCGATCGCGTTTTGGAAATTACCCGAGAAAAGATCGATATCAATAGAGAAGGACTGCTTGTATTCATCGACGATTTGAATAAAGCTGTTGTAAATGCAGGTCTCCTTTTCGGCAACAATCTGGAACTTGCATTTATTCCCACCGAAGATGCACAGGGCAATCTTTCCATCGTTCTTCGTATTTCCAAGAGCAATGCAGCGTTGGATCTCGATGCTTTCTTGGCAGAGCTTGTAACTCTTATGAATGATCTGACCTACGTTGGATTGAATGGCAGCACACTCTTTGGTCTGAACGAAAACAACGAAACGAAGCTGTATCTCCAGACCTTGATCAACTTTATTACAAGCAGTGGTATGGGAATTGATATGATCCCCGCAATCATTCAAGATAACGGTGATTTGGTGGAAATGACCCTTCCCGAACATTCCGTGATCGGTACTGATGGCAACCATAATATTATTGTAAACGGTGCTGTTATTAACGACGTGAATCTGCTTGGCGCTAAGCTTATGGAAAGCACCATGCAGTACGGTCTTTCCGTAAACAACTACACCAGCGTACCTTTTTATGTAACTCTTCAGGATTTTGATAAGATGAGCGACGTCTTTTCCAAGGTCAGAAAGGGAGCAGAGCAGATCCTTCCTTATCTGAATGTTACCTTGAAAGATGGAAAGGTAAATGTAATCTTGGATGCGCCCGATCCTGCGTATGCATATTTTCTCACGGCGCTTCTCGCAGTCGGTGAAATCGATTTTGATACTTTACAGACCTATGATCTTGCTGATGTGATCGACTACATCGTTAGCCTTGTTGATCCTGCCTTTGCTTCTGAAGGTGTGGATGCCGATACTCTTATCAATACCATCAAAAAGACCGGCTTCTATGATGCCATTGACCGTTTTGATTTTGAGGCAAACAAAGCGCTGATCAATACCATCTATAATATCGCGGATTACAGCTATGAATCTGCTGAAGTCACCGGTTCTGCCGTCGGTGGTTTGTACGATGGTACTGTGAAGTACAACGATCTGAAAAAGCTCTTTAGCAAGAACGATTCCTTCGCTCTCTTTGAGCCTATGGTCGCAGAGCTGAATACCGGAATTTCTACCGGATTCACCTTCCACCTTAAGAACAGAGATGCAAATTATGAAGCACTCGTTCTTGATATCCGCGGAAATGGAATTGCAAGCAAGTATTCCGTAACCAAGGATGTTGCCGCTACCGTTCAGAATGTAAAAGATAACGCGATCGTAATTCTTCTTTCTGATGTTCAGGGCGACCTTGTTTTCAATAATGATGTTATTCTTAACCTCAATGGACACGATGTGAACGGCAACCTTGTTGCAAACGGAAACGTTGTCATTGTAGACAGCACGCTTTCCACCGATGATTGCGGCAGTGTAACCGGTACTCTTACTGCAGCAAACGGTTCCTTCCGAATTGGTAGCGGTAAGTTTGCAAGCGATGTCAGCGCTTATCTTGATACCGGATTTACGCAAACGAACGGTGCCGTGCAGAATTGCCTTTACAAGCTTGTAAAGAACGGCGATGATATCGGCGTATATTTTGGCTCAGCATCCGTTTCTGCCGACAAAGCTTCACTTAAGGTTATGGCAGTGGATCTTGTAACCAAGCTTGTGATGAATTTCTATGCATGCTCTGAGCTCACCGTAAACGGTGACGGAATTTACGGCGTTGATCTGAAGAATGTAACCGAATCTTTGGACGATCTTACCGTTCTCGTCAGCAAGATCGTTGAGTGTATTGATTGCGCAGGTTCTTCTTCCTTTGCAACGAAGCTCCTCAATGAGCTTACTGATTTTGCAGCCATTTCCGAGGCCATTCAGAATGGTACTCCCTTTGCAAGCTACACATTGGTTCAGTCCGGATTTAATCCCTACCTTACGGTAGAAAGTGAAAATGGCGAAAACTTCTTTGCATTCAATGTGAATTCTTCTTCTGAAAAGAAGAATACTACTTTGAAGTTCTATGTTTCCGAAGATCTGAATGCAAATTATAAGGATCTTGCTTGTGATATTCTTGCAGAGCTTGATAAGATCACTACCTTCAATGAATTGAAGGTTGATCTTAAGGACGTTACTTTCAAAGACGGTAATGGATTGAAGCTTTCTAACTTTGATATTACAGGAAACGCTCAGGCAGATCTCATTGTAGATCTGACCGGTAACTTCAACTATCCTGTGATCCTTGCCGCTATTCTGGCGTATAACAGCAATGGTGCAGCACAGGAAGAATATGTGAATGCAATTACAGATTATCGGACCAGCACAAGTACCAAGGCGCTAATGGCTGTTTTGGAAAAGGCAACTGCTTCTGAGATTATCGCAGCACTGAAGGCAACTAAGAATAAGACCTTTGCGTCTATTCTTGCTTCTCTTGATCTTACAGCTCCTGAAGCTGAAGATCTGGAAGCTCTTTATACCATTGCTCGCAAGCTTCTTGGATATGTTGCTGATGCTGCCAATGTAAACGGTCCGGCCTCTCAGCTTAGCGGTTTGAAACTTAGCGGTGTTTACGGCACTTACGGCGTAAATGTCAATCGCGGAGAAACCTACGGAAAAATCACCTTGGAGGTATTTACCGAAGAAAAGGCGATCGTTGTTAAGAATTCCGAAGGCTTGGTTGTTATGACCGGCGATGACCTTGCTGACGTTCTGGCTAATGTGAAGGATGATTACACCGTTTATGTGAACTCGGGTGTAACTCTCGCAAGTGACATTCACCTTCCTGTTGCCAAGTTCAATGTTGTTAAAGCAAAAAATATTGACTTTAACGGCAAGACTCTTTGGTTTGACGATGTGAAGACGGTTCTTTCCATTGACAAAGATATCTCTGCATCTGTAAAGAACGATCCTGCTGTCTTCTGTTCTGAAGTCAGCAGAACCGCAGCAGGGGATATGCACATCTTCCAAATTCCCGGAGAAAAACATAAGTGGGTAACCGATCCCGCGGTAGAGCCTGACTGCCATAATCCCGGTAGCACCGAAGGCATCATTTGTGAATACTGCGGTGAGCATAAGGAAGGTCATGTTCCCCAGGAGATTCCTGCTCTGGATCATAAGGGATTTGAACAGGTAATTCCCGCTGTACCTGCGACCAAAGATACGGTTGGTTGGACAGAAGGACTGAAGTGTTCCAAGTGCGGCGACATTCTTGTTTATCCTACGGAACTTGCAAAACTTCCTTATATTCACGTTCCCACTGTTACGGTTGATCCCGTTGCAGGTGTTGTGCGTGGTGCCAAGGTAGATACAGCAAATAAGATCGTCTATTTGGATTCCGATCCTACCGGTTTGACCGGCGCTGAGTTTGCAAAAGTATTCTTTAAGATCGACAATGCATCCGATGACAGTATCACACTCAAGGGCGCAAACGGAACGGTTCGCAGCGCAAATGATCCTGTATGCAATGGTGATACGGTTACCGTTTGGGCAAAGAACAAAGATAATGTATCCGTAAGCGTTACCTATAGCGTAATTATTATGGGCGATACAAACTGCGACGGCAAAGTAAATGCCCGTGACCTTTCCTTGACCGATGCCTATGTAGTAGGTTACGTTCCTCTTAGCAGTGTAGCTATTTTAGCAGCCGATATGAACTTTGACGGTAAGATCAATGCCCGTGATCTTTCGGCTACTGATTTCAAAGTAGTTTACTGGGAAAGAAACAGTTATGTTTCTCAAATCAAATAATTCAAATTCTAATGCTGAAATAGGAGAGTGTATCAATGAATGTTTCTAAAAGAGTAGTATCTCTGCTTTTAATGATCGTTATGATTTTGGGTTGCCTCAGCGTAGGAGTAGCGGTTTCCGCTGCTCCTGCCTTGGTGGCAGTTTCCCACAGTGACCGCAACAAAACAATCGAAGTTGAAGCCGGTAGCGAATTGACGGTTAGTATCGTCGAAGATCCTTGCTCCGCTTTGAATGCTCGTTACAAGTTCAGTAATGTAGGCCTTTTCTCTGCCAGATCTGCCAGCAAAACCGTTGCAGGTACAACCAACAATGTTGAAATCGATACCATGTTCAATGCATGGAATGCTGATCCTGTTAAAATTTCCTGCAATTTGAATGTTGTTGTCAATGCAGCAGCTGCTGCCGGTGACAAGTGTGTAATTACTTTTTATGACTGTCTCTATGGTGATCAAAGAGGTGGCCAAGGTGGCGATGAAGGTTACGAAATGACTGTAACTGTTGTTGTTAAAGCCGCATCCGCTCCCCCTACGACTACGTCAAAAGCTCCCACTACCACTACCAAAGCTCCTACTCCCACCAAGGCTCCCACAAAGCTTGATTTTACCGAACTGAATAAAGAGATCGCAGCTGGTGAAGGCTTGGTAGCAGAAGAGCATACTGCAGATTCTTGGGCAGCTTACGATGCAGCATTGCAGGCAGCGATTGCCGCTCGTAATGCAAAGACACAGCGTGCAATTGATGAGGCAGCTGCAGCGTTGAAAACTGCACGCGAAGCTTTGGTAAAGGTTTCTGTTGAAGACAGAGATGCACTGAAGACCCTTCTTGAGGAAGTAAAGAAGTTCCTGGCAGAGGATAAGGTAAATGGATCATATAATGCTCTTGTTGCAGCGATCGCTGAGGCGGAAACTGCGATTGCAAATGGTTCCAAGGAAATGCTTACCGCAGCACTTGCTAAACTGAGAGCTGCTTTCGATGCATACAAAAAATCCTTGGAAGAACTGAAGAAGACGGAAATTGTCGAGGTTGAAAAAGTTGTTGAAAAAGAACCCGAAGGTCCTTACTGCAACATCTTCCTCCATACGCTTTGGCTGATCCTCTTGATCGTCAGTGTGATTCTTAACGTTCTCTTCATTCTTTACTACTATCGTCGTTACCAGGAAGAGAATAAAAAATCCGAAGGAAGCCACGAAGTTCCTCCTGCGGATATCTTCAAGGAAGACTGATAAAAACTAATTGCATGTCCTAAAAAAGAGGTCTATGAAAATCATAGACCTCTTTTTCTTGTAAATTCTCCTTCTTTCTTGTTTTCCTTTATAAACTGTGATACAATTACTCCAAGATTGTTATTTTGGAGTTTGTAATGAGGAAAAAAGTATTCTACACTGAGCTTTGCTACGTCTTCGCTCTTGTTATTATGGCATTTGGTGTGGCGTTTACGGCAAAGGCTGATTTTGGAATGTCAATGATCGTAGCACCCGCCTATATTCTGCATTTAAAACTTTCTGCTACTTTCCCTTGGTTTACTTTTGGTGTATCAGAATATATTTTTCAGGGATTTTTGATTCTTCTTACCATTATTTTAATGAGAAAATTCAAGCTTTCTTATCTGTTTTCTTTTGTAACGGCAGTATTGTACGGTACACTTTTGGATCTTGCGATTCTATTCATTACACCGATTCCTGCAAACGCTTTTCTTCTCAGAGTTTTATGGTATTGCATTGGCGTAATTCTATGTTCTTTTTCTGTTTCCTTATTTTTTCATACCTATATTGCTCCGGAGGCGTATGAACTGATTGTAAAAGAGATCCCGCTGAAATATAATGTAAATATTAATAAAGTAAAGTCTGTCTACGATGCGCTGAGTTTGATCCTTGCCGTCCTGCTCTCCTTCACCTTTTTTGGATTTGGCGTGTTCAGAGGAATTTATTGGGGAACTCTTGTATGCGCTATTATAAACAGCATTCTCATTCGCTTTTTCTCTGAATTTTTGGAAAAGAGCTTTGAATTCAAAAATAAGTTTGCTATTGAAAGATATTTTCAATAACTTTCTAGGAGCCGGTTCCTTGAGACCCACAGCTTTTATAAGCGTTTTGGTTTTGGAGAAAAAGTTCCGGGCTACGATGTAGAATGATCCGCACGGTGGAACGGGATAAAAACCACGTCTCCGTTATCATGCGGTCCGTCGGCAACGAGACGGGCTACGGCCTCAACCATAAAGCGATGGTGGAATGGACCCGTGCAAGAGATCCTTCCCGTCTGATCCATAGTGAATGCGCTTCACGTAAAGCGGATATTCCTGAGCGTCCCGAGTATTTTAACGACAGATACGATGTTGACGTCTTTTCCCGTATGTATCTCTCCGTGGATGCTTGCCGAGAGTATTGCGAAAATGATGCGCTAAAGCAGCCCTTGTATTTGTGTGAATTTGCTCACGCCATGGGCAACGGTCCCGGCGATATTTTCGATTATTGGCGTCTTGTGGACCGGTATCCTAAGTTTATCGGCGGTTGTGTTTGGGAATGGGCAGATCATACGGTGATCGAAGACGGTGTTTCCAAATATGGCGGAGATTGGGAGACGGAACTGACTCACGACGAGAACTTTTGCTGCGAAGGTATCGTATTCCCGGATCGCAGTCTGAAAGCAGGCAGCCTTGAAATGAAGACGGCATTCCAACCGATGCGTGCCGATCTTCATAACGGCAAGATCCGTATTTGGAATCGGAATTCCTTTTTGGATCTTTCTGCATATACTTTGTGTATAGCGCTTTGTTGTGACGGTAAAATTTTAGCGGAGGAAAAGCGAAGTCTTGCCCTTCCTCCTCAAAAAACCGCCGATCTGCCGATTCCCGGAGAAATTCCCGCTTCTTGTAATTACAGCTGCTACGTTAACGCAACTCTTTTTGATAAAAACGGCTACGAAACGGCGTATTCTCAAATCGAGTTAGACGTTCCCGTCAAACCTCTCCCTGCACTGAAAAAGAATGCGATCCTTGAGGAAGACGGCAAAAATATAAGCATCAGGGGCAAAGGCTTTGAGTATATCTATTAGCCTTTGATGAAATCAAGGCTGACGGCTTGATTCCTTCCGGCGCTCTTTTTGAAGTGCTGGCCGCAGCCGGTGCAGAGCATATTCATAGAGATACCTACCATGCAAGCTACGGCTTCGGTAGATACGCTCTGGGTCTTCTTTGGTATACTTTCCTTACAGGGAATGATGTGAACGACAATGCTTTTAATATCTTTGATGAATCTGTAAGTAATGAAGAGGTATTATTGGCCAAAGAAAATGTCAAAGCCATTTTCAAAAAATATTCAATGCTGAAGTGAGCTTGTTTTGTTAATTCTTTCCATAAAATATCCAAAAACTTATTGACATCGTGTTGAAGTTGGATTATAATAGTTTCTAGTCGTGAAGACTGGTTTGTTTTATCTCTTCGCTAAGTGCAAAGGGAGGGAAAAAAGATGGCAGAAGTTAGAGTTAAAGAAAACGAATCGCTCGACAGTGCTATTCGCAGATTTAAACGCCAGTGCGCCAGAAGTGGTGTATTAAGCGAACTTCGTAAGCGTGAGTGCTATGAAAAGCCCAGCGTAAAGCGCAAGAAGAAGTCTGAAGCTGCAAGAAAGCGCAAGTATAAATAAGTTTGCGGGATAGCGCAATACGGCAATAGCCGTTCTTGCCTGACCGGCAGGAAGTAATGCCAATTCCGACCACGTCTGTGGGAGGAATTGGCTTTTGTAATTTTTTAGTATCGGAGGACAATTATGAATCGTATCAAAGCGGGTATTATCGGTGCAACCGGTATGGTTGGACAGAGATTTATTACCCTTTTGGAAAATCATCCTTATTTTGAAATCGTAGGTCTTTATGCCAGCGCAAGAAGCGCAGGAAAGAGCTATGGTGAATCGGTAGAGGGCCGTTGGAAAATGACTACGCCTCTTTCCGAAAAGATTGCAGCTATGCCTGTATATGATGCTGCAGATATTGATGCTATTGCAAAGAGCGTAGATATGGTATTCTGTGCGGTGAATATGCCGAAAGAAGAAATCCGCGTGTATGAAGAAGCGCTTGCAAAAGCTGAAATCCCCGTGGTTTCCAATAACAGCGCTCACCGTATGACTCCCGATGTTCCCATGATCATGCCTGAAATCAATGCTGATCATGCAGAGATCATCGCTGCTCAGAAGGCAAGACTTGGCACCAAGCGCGGTTTTATCGCAGTAAAACCCAACTGCTCTATCCAGAGCTATGTACCTCTTATTCATCCCTTGATGGAGTTTGAGCCTACTGAAGTATTTGTTACCACCTATCAGGCGATTTCCGGCGCAGGCAAAACCTTCAAAGAATGGCCTGAAATGATTGATAATATCATCCCCTTCATCGGTGGCGAAGAAGAAAAGAGCGAAAAAGAGCCTTTGAAGATCTGGGGCAAAATTGAAGATGGAAAGATTTGTCACAATGACAGCATCAAGATCAGCGCTCAGTGCCTTCGCGTTCCTTGCAGCGACGGACATATGGCAGCTACCTTTATTCGCTTTGCCAAAAAGCCTACCAAGGAGCAGATCCTCGCTAAGTGGAAGGAATACAAGGGCCTGCCTCAGGAACTTGAACTTCCTCACGCGCCCAAGCAGTTTATTACTTATTTTGAAGAGGATAATCGTCCTCAGACAAATCTTGACCGTATGACCGAAGACGGTATGGGCATTTGCGTTGGCAGACTTCGCGAAGATCCTATCTACGACTATAAGTTTGTCGGTCTTTCCCACAACACTCTCCGCGGCGCCGCAGGCGGTGCGGTAGAAGTTGCCGAACTTCTCTTCCGTTTGGGATATTTTGAAAGATGAACACGCCTCTCGCTGAGAGGCTTCGTCCTCAAAGCTTTGATGAGGTTTGTGGGCAGAAGCATATTTTAGGGGAGACAGGACCGCTGAAACGCTTGCTTTCTTCCGGAAACCTTACCAATATGATCTTCTATGGTCCTTCCGGTGTAGGAAAGACCACGGTAGCTAACTTGGTAGCAGGTATGGCGGGGCTCCCGTTCAGAAAGCTGAATGCTACTTCTTCTGCAGGTAAGGATATTAAAGAAGTCCTCGCGGAAACCGAAGGGCTTGAGGGAATGAACGGCATCGTTCTTTATCTTGATGAAATCCAGTATCTCAATAAAAAGCAGCAACAAACGCTTCTTGAGTATATTGAAGACGGAAGAGTTACCCTCATTGCTTCTACAACGGAGAATCCTTATTTCTACGTATATAAGGCGATCCTTTCCCGTTGTGCGGTTTTTGAGTTTAAACCTCTTTTTCCTGAAGAGATTGAGGAAAATCTTATCCGCGGTCTTGATTTTCTCAATAGGGAAAACGGGAAGAATAAAACGGCGCAATCCGCTGCGCTTCGCAATATTGCTCTGTCTTCCGGTGGGGATGTTCGCGCATCCTTGAATTTCCTGGAACTTTGCTATTATATTGCTGATTCTGAGATAACAGAGGAAGATACCGTCCTTTGCGCCCAAAGAAACGATACGGCGTATGACCGTTCGGGAGACGATAAGTACGAATTGCTTTCCGCACTTCAGAAATCCATCCGTGGTAGTGATGAAAATGCCGCAATTTTTTACTTGGCAAAGCTTTTAGAGCTAGGCGATTTGCAAGGTGCTTGTCGCAGACTAATGGTCATTGCATCTGAGGATATCGGCCTTGCTCATTCGCAAGCGGCGGTAATTGTGAAAAATTGTGTAGATTCCGCCTTGATGCTTGGAATGCCCGAGGCGCGGATTCCCTTGGCTCACGCGACGATTTTGCTTGCCACTTCTCCCAAATCCAATTCTGCCTATATGGCGTATGCCAAAGCCATGGAGGATATGGAAAAAGGTCTTGGCCGTGATATGCCCTCTAGATTGAAGAATAATCATTATTTCGGTGTAGGTGATAAAAAATCAGCCTATCTTTATCCCCATGATTATCCCGATCATTGGATCCGTCAGCAGTATCTGCCTGACGATATTAAAGACCGTGTCTATTATGAATACGGCGAAAACAAAAATGAGCAGGCTGCCAAAGCCTATTGGGAAAAAATTAAAAAAGAAAAATAACCTCCATTTGGAGGTTATTTTTTTATCTTCTGGTCTTCTTTTTGTCTTTTTCCCAAGCTTTGGTGCGGCTCAATTCATTATAAAGGGTGTGATAGCTTTCATGGCGTGATTTCTCAATTCTTCCGTCGTTGACAGCGTCTATAATGCGGCATCCTTCTTCGGTACGGTGGGTGCATTTTGTGTATTTGCATGTTCCGAGATATTCTTCAAATTCAGGGAATGCATATACCAGATCTTCTTTTTCCATAAAGAAGAAGCGTTCAAAATCAAGCAGAGAAAAGCCGGGAGTATCCGCTACGTATATTGCTTCATTTTTGTTTAGCAATGAAGAAATATCGTACAGCGTACTTTGCCTTGTTGTGTGCTTTCCGCGGCTTGTTTTTTCGCTGATGACGCCCGTTTCCGCAGAGAGCATAGGAAAGAGTGTGTTGATCAAAGTGCTTTTTCCAACGCCGCTTGCGCCTGCCAAGGCACAAAGAGTTCCCTTGATTGCAGGATAGAGGAGAGCTCTTGTTTCTTCTTCTTCGATTTTTGAAACCGCAAAAGCAGAAAAGCCCGCGTTCCTATAGATCCTGCATAATGTCTTTGCTTTTTCGGGATCCAGTTCTTTCTTTGTAAATACGAGAACGGCGTGAATCTCATTGTGTTTAGCAATGGCTAGAAGTTTATCGATCAAAATGAGAGACGGCTCGGGGTCTTTGACCGCTGCTACAAGAAAAATGGTATCCAGATTGGCAAGAGGCGGTCGTATCAGAATATTCTTTCTTTCGTAAATTTTGTCAATACGCCCACGATCTTTGTTCTCATCATCTTCACGCTCAATTTCAACAAGATCTCCTGCGACTGGGCTTGTTCCGTCTTTTCGAAAGCTTCCCTTTGCTGAGCAGAAAACGTTACCGCCCTCTGTTTTTACGGTATAAAGCCCACCGCTGAGGCTTAATATCCTACCTGTTTCCATCATGTTACTGTGCTGTGGTTTCTGCTTCTGCAGGAGCTCCCGGCTCTGTAGGGAGGGGCGGTTCTTCGGGAGGCGCGGGAACTGTTGTACCCGGCTTCGGTCCCATGCTCACCGTAAGGTCTACGGCAGTATATTTCTGTGCAGAGCTTGCCCCGGGAGCAACGCTTTGTCGAACGACGGTACCTTCCTCGGCATCGGAATATTCTTTAAAAATATTTCCCACAACGAAATTGGCATTAAGAAGCATATTTTTTGCTTTCTCCACTTTTTGACCGACAACGTTGATCATATCGGAATAGGTGGTTTCTGCGCCTTTGGATACGTGAAGCGTTACGGTGTCACCGCTGTTGATGGTAGCGCCTTTTTCAGGTGCGGTGGAAATAATATATCCTGCAATGACAGAAGGATCAAATTTTTCTTCAATGACTACCTTGGCTCCTAAATGATCCAAAGCGATCTGCACCTCGCGGTATTCGCGGTTCACATAGTCTGCCAGAACGAAACTGCTTTTGCCGAGGGAAACTTCAACTTCGACAGTGACCATCTTATCCTTGCTGGCTACTTTTCTGGTTTGACCGGCAAGTGGGTTTTGAGTTGCGATCTGTCCCTTGGCGTAATAATCGTTATTGATCTCGGTGACTTCAAGAATAATATTCTGCGCCTCAAGGCTAGCTTTTAATTCATCGGTAAGCTCTTTGCTTACAAGATCGGGTATTTTTATGAGAAGCGTGTTGTCCTCGCTTGTCATATTGATCAGCGAGGTTAAAAGAATGATACCCGCTACCATCATAACTAAGAGAAATGCGGTGGTAACACCTAAAATTATAGGGAATAAGGTGTGAGGCGTGGGTTTTGCGATCTTTTTTTCTTTTGCGGCAGGATTCTTATCTGCTGCAGTATTGTTGGGTTTTGATTCTTCAAAAACAACCGTTCTGTCCTTTTTGATAATATCACAAGCCCGGAGCATAGATTTAGCGGAACGGAAACGGTTTTCCGGAGCTTTGTTCATTGCACGGAGAATGATCTGCTCCAACCCTTGAGGAATCTTTGAATCAATTTTGCGCGGACGTACAGGCTTGGTGTTCACTTGCATCATAGCGATGGAAAGTGGAGTATCGCCTTCAAAAGGAAGTCTTCCTGTTGCCATTTCATAAAGCATAACGCCAACGGAATAAATGTCAGATGAAAAAGTGGTAGTCTTTCCGCTTGCCTGTTCCGGGGAGATATAATAGACCGTACCCATTGCTACGCCGGAGTTTTGCGGTTTAGAATCACGAATTTCGGCAATGCCGAAATCGGTAACCTTCAACTTTCCGTTGGTTTGCACCATAATATTCTGAGGTTTTATATCACGGTGAACTACGCCCTTTTCATGAGCGTGTTGAAGGGCAGTAAGAATCTGTATGGTGAAATCGAGGGCGGTGTCAATGCTGATAGGAGCGTTGCGCTTCATATATTCTCGCAAGGTAATACCGTCAATATATTCCATGACAATATATTTACTTTTTCCCGTAAAGGCAACGTCGTAAATATCCACGATGTGATCATTGGAAAGCAGGGCGATCGCACGGGATTCATTGACAAAGCGACGTACAGCAGCAGTATCATTGCTATTCTTTTCGTTGAGCATTTTAATGGCTACGGTTCTGTTTTTTAATTTATCCTTGGCTTTCAGAACGACAGCCATACCGCCAATACCCTTGACCTGAAGAACTTCATATCGGTCGTCAATTACTTTTCCTACGAGATGATCGTATTTGGTGTGGGGTGCATCCATTCCTTTTCTCCTTTCTTACAGCTTGATTACTACCGCAGTAATATTATCTGCGCCGCCGCAACGGTTGGCATATTCTATGAGAAGCTCGGCTTTTTCCTTACAGCTTCGACGGCTTTCCAGAGTTTGAAGGAAGAAGTCTTCGTCGAAATAATTACTAAGTCCGTCGCTGCAAAGAAGAAGTGTGCCTTGGGTGTAGGGGAATTCTAAAATATCCGCTTCCACCTTTTCGTCAACGCCAAGGGCTCTTAAAATTATGTTTCGATTGGGGTGGTTTAACGCTTCTTTTTCGGTGATTTTTCCGTCATCAATGAGGTTTTGTACTAAGGAATGATCTTTGGTAAGCTTTGTGATCTTTCCGTCAAATACGTAGTATATACGGCTGTCGCCTATGTTTGCCGTTACAATACCCACCGGCGTAACGATGCATGAGGTTAAGGTTGTACCCATTCCGTAAAGGGAGGAATCTTTCGCTGCTGCATCAAATACCTGGGCATTGGCAAAGTCAACGGATTTTCCGATAAAG